>JAFPAK010000032.1 GCA_017390825.1 Clostridia bacterium | reverse complement strand
GATATTCTGACAGATGGAAGGTCAATTGGTAAAGATAATCTTCCCAAAATCAACAAAACCTCGGTAAGCATCAAGCTTGCCGAGGTTTCGTTGTGCGATATTTAACTGCGATTTTTCTTATGGTTTCTATTCAGTAAAATCAGGTATGCTAAACTCGATTTGCACAATAAAGCTTTATGTGTCGTTGCATTATTTTTTGGAAAATGCTATAATCGTTATATGGCATAAAGGAGGTCGCTATGGATATTTCACAATATTTTAAAAGTGTATTGGAAGAGGATAGGTGTGCAGTTGTTATTTGCAATGTTGATCATAAGATCATCTATATGAATCCTGCTGCCTGTGAAAGATATAAAAAACGAGGCGGAAAAAAGCTTATCGGCGGAAATTTGCTTGATTGTCATAATTCCGCATCAAATGAGATGATAATTAAGGTTCTGGATTGGTTTAAAGCCGATGCTTCAAATAACCGTGTTCATACATATTACAGCGAAAAGGAAAGCAAGGATGTATATATGGTTGCTCTGCGTGATGATAACGGCACTTTGATCGGCTATTATGAAAAGCACGAATACCGTATTCGTGATAATACACCGTTGGGATATGCGTAATGAATATAAGAAAATGGATCGAAAATAATACATACTCTCTCGAGGGTAAGAAGGTGGCGGTTACAGGAACTACCGGAGGGCTCGGAAAAGAGCTGTGCCGTTATCTTGCAGGTCTTGGCGCTTCGCTGTTGTTATTAGATAGAAACGCAGCACGAAGTGAGATGTTCCGTCAGGAATTGATGCAGAAGTTCAACGGGATTGATGCGAAATGTATCATTGTTGATCTTGAAGATATTTCTTCGGTAAAAAAAGCGGCAGAAGTGTTGAAGAAGGAAAAAGCGGATATTTTCATTCACAATGCAGGAGCATACAGCATTCCGAGACACAAATGTGATAAAGGGCTTGATAATGTATTTCAGATAAATTTTGCATCTCCCTATTACATCGTAAAAGAGCTTCTTCCCGTATTGTGTGAGAACAGGGGCAGAGTAGTTGTAGTAGGAAGTATTGCGCATAATTATTCAAGATACGATCCCGAGGACATTGATTTCTCTACCAGAAAGCAAGCGTCAAAGGTTTATGGAAATGCCAAACGATACCTGATGTTTTCGCTGTTTGAGTTGTTCAAAAATGAGGAGAAAGTAAGTCTTGCTGTTACACATCCGGGTATAAGCTTTACAAACATTACAGCTCATTACCCAAAACTGATATTTGCTGTCATCAAATATCCTATGAAGCTGATTTTTATGAAGCCTGCAAAAGCGTGCCTTTCTATTGTTCAGGGTGTTTTTGCCCCATGCGGATATCATGAATGGATCGGTCCGAGATACTTTGATGTGTGGGGATTGCCGAAAAAGAAAACACTGACTACCTGCACACCGGAAGAAAGCCGGCAGATCGGCAAGCTCGCTGATAAGATCTATGAAGAAATGAGAATAGAGTAATAGAAACTCAATATCATGACAAGAGATTAGAATATCGAGAGAATTATGCTTGAATCTATGACTGACTTTTTGCTGCCCGTATAGATGGCTATATAGAAACAGCAGGCTTCAAAACCGCTGAGAAAGAACGGCTAAAGGCAGGGCAGTCGGCATAACGCTAACACGGCGGTAAGGAACAAAAACCTTGCCGCCGTACCTATTAGCAAATTGAAAACACCCTGTCGAGAAATCGACGGGGTGTTTTCAACGCAGAGTAGGTTGCGGTATTTTTGTCTGTGTATTATAATGATTTTGTAAAGGAGTGTGACCTAAATGGATACATATGTGACCGGTATAACAATAAAAACTTTACGAGAGAAAAAGGGGCTTACCCAAACAGAACTTGCAGGCATGCTGGGCGTGAGTAGTAAAGCGGTATCTAAGTGGGAAACTGCAAAGGGATTACCCGATATAAGCTTAATTGAACCTCTTGCCAATGCGCTTTCTGTTTCGGTGATGGAACTTATGACAGGCGATACAGTTATCAATAAAAATATATCGTCTAATATATTGCGCTCAAAATTTTATGTTTGCCCTGTTTGTAATAATATTATTAGAACTGTGGGAGATGCAGTTATAAGCTGTTGCGGTATTACCTTGCCGCCTCTTTATGCAGAAGAAACGGACAAAAATCATCAAATAATCATTGAAAGAGTAGAAGATGAGCATTTTATTACTGTTAATCACGATATGACAAAAGAACATTTTATTTCGTTCGTTGCCTATTTAACATCCGACAGAGTGCAATTTGTAAAATTCTATCCCGAAGGTAATGCCGAAACACGGCTGAACTTTCGAGGCAGTGGTTTTCTGTATATTTATTGCAACAAGCACGGTTTGATGAAACAGAAAATATAACATATAAATAGTTTATTTATCAAACTAATAGCAACAGCGTGTTGCTTGTGAAGCGGGCTGATGAGTGATATAATAGAAGCACAGTTAACAAAGGCGGTGAACTTATGGAAACAAAGGATATTGTTCTTAAACTCAGAACGAAAAAAGGTATGTCGCAGGACGAGCTTGCTGAAAAGGTATTTGTCACCCGTCAGGCGGTTTCTCGTTGGGAGAACGGTGAAACTACGCCGAATACCGAAACCTTAAAACTATTATCAAAACTATTTGATGTATCTATAAACACGCTTCTTGGCTCTCCGCAAAAACTAATTTGTCAATGCTGCGGTATGCCGCTTGAGGATTCTAACATCAGTAAGGAAGTTGATGGCTTTTTTAACGAGGAATATTGTAAGTGGTGCTATGCCGACGGTGATTTTACGATGGACTTTTGGAAGCAGTATGCAGCTATCGGCGGCAAAGAAAAGTTTGAAGAATTCAAACAGCAGATCATCCACGAATTTAATACTCTGCTTCATATTGAGGGATTGCCAAAGGTTGAAAATCTGAACGTGCTGTCCGGAAGCTTTATCAACCTGGAATACAGACTGCCGAACGGTCAAACGGTAAAATTCCTTGACGATAACGCCACCTACCTCGGCAGTCAGCTCGAATGTGAATTCGGCGGAGAGCGATGCTTTGGCATCGCTGCCAATATGGACTTCCTCCTCGTCTGCACCTACGAAGAAAACGGCGAAAATCCGGAGTTGGTTATATATAAGAAACGATAAAAAGCAACCGCTGAAAGTTTTAATGAAGTGAACCCCAAAGTTTAGACAAAATTAAATATTAAATTGTTAGCGAATGAGTTCGGTATTGCACCGGGCTCATTCCTTTTAGTTTTAAGGAAATTCTTTCGTTGTTGTAGTAATGAATGTATTTCTTTAATTCATCAATAAAAGCGTTAACGCTTTCGAATTTTTCACCATAGAACATTTCCACCTTTAGTCTGCCGAAAAAGTTTTCCATAGTACCATTATCCATACAATTACCTTTGCGTGACATACTCTGAGTAATGTTATGCTCGGCGAGTAAGCGTTGGTATTCGGCGTGTTGGTACTGCCAACCTTGGTCAGAATGGAATATTGGTGTTGCATCAGCAGGAAGTTTCTCAAACAAACCATTCAGCATTTCTCTAACTTGTTCTAAATTAGGGCTTGTTGAAATGGAATAAGATACAACTTCATTGTTGAATAAATCTAAAACAGGAGAAAGATATACTTTCTCATCACAAACATTAAATTGTGTAACATCGGTTGTTATCTTTTCAAATGGTTTTTCTGCATAAAAATCTCTTTTGAGTAAATTATCTGCAACCTTGCCAACAGTACCTTTGTATGAATGATATTTATCGTTTTTACGTTGTTTGCCTTTCAAACCAAGTTGTTTCATTAGCTTTTGTACGGTTTTATGGTTAAGTATATAACCTTTGTTACGCATAGCTATTGTTATTCGGCGGTATCCATATCTGCCTTTATTGGAATTGTAGATATCTACAATTTCTTGCTTTTCACACACATACTTGTCTGTATCATCGTGTTTTAGATAGTAATAGAACGTGCTGCGAGCAAGTCCAGATAATTTCAATAAATCTTTCAGCGGATATCTTTGCCTTAGTT
>JAFPAK010000031.1 GCA_017390825.1 Clostridia bacterium | reverse complement strand
AATCCGGTGGGTTTCCGCACCCGACAATAGCGCAGATCATATTGTTTCAGCACGCCAACCTGTTCTTCTCCTGTGATGGCTGCATCAATGATTTCGTGCAAAAAGGTCTCATCGGATAAATCAAAGGTAATGTAATCCAGATCATCGGGAATTGCAGCTATGTAGAGCTTGAAGGTTCTGCCTGCAACGGGCTCGCTGTTGATATACTCAATAACACGGCTTTGCTTTACCGTAACAGAAGTGTCAAATGCACTTAAATTTTGCAGATTATACTGATGCTTGCTTTCCCCGGTGTAGTTATAATAGCGTTTTACTGTCTTTCCATTTTTGAGCTTGTAAATTAGTTCAACTCTGCCGCTTTCATTACCCTCGAAATTACCGTCACCAGAAACAGTGGTCTCAATATATCCGTGTTCCTTGTAGGTCTCCAAAAGACGCTTGTGAAACTTCGTTACACAAACCTTGTCTTTATATTCTGTATATTTGATAGGGAACTGAACTTCAACATCAGTATCTGCAAGCAGATGTCCGAATGTATATCTCTGATAATATTGATTGTTCACCTGCCAATGATAGTTATCATCAGCATAGTTTATCGTAACTGATTCGATATCACTGACTTCAGGAACATACAAGGCTCTGTTAAATCCGTTTGTAAAATAAACAAGACCTACTGCAAATAACAAAACGAACACAGCACTGAACGGTGCAAGCCTTTTAACTTCTATGTGTAAAGAGTGAAGAGTTAATGTGTTTGCAATGTAGTAGATAACAAATGCAGCCATAAGCATTGATGGAATAATGATAATTGCGTTCATAAAAGTAACTGCTGCTCTCTTGAAAAACAGTACTAAAAATCCGCAGTAGAATGAAATAGCACACACAGAAACTGCAGACATAGCGTTTTTGAATTTAACGCTGCTCCTGTCCGAAGCACGAAGCTTTGAGAAAGAAACAAATGCAACTACTGTTATTACAGTACATATTGCAAGGATCGCAAGAGCTGCAAATGCAAGCTGCAAATAGCTGAAACTGCCGTTATCATTAGAGAACATGTCCATTACTATACTGTAAGTCGTTGACAGCTTCAGAGTGTTTGCAAGCTCATCCATCGGGAAAAGTCCAAGAATGCAAGAGCGCGCAAAGGCAACGAATGATGAAACGATCGACGGAATAAAGTTTAGTACCGCAAACAATATAACTGCTTGTAATGTTCCTCCCGAAATCGAAAAACAAAGAACTCCAACACAGTATGAGAAAAGATAGTTAAATATAAATCCGTAGGAAACACCGAGCGGAGTAAAGGCTACATCTGTATTTGAACCTTCAATCATTCCACCTATCACTGTTTGTAATACAAGACTGATGAGTGCTGGGAGCAATACTATTGCAGCGCCAACTATAAAATCAGCCCAGAACAGATCTCTACCTAGTGCAGGAAGGGATTTTATCAGATTGTTTGATACATAATTTGTATATTTTGAAAACAACCAGATTGAAATAATAAGACCTATACCGAGAGCAATAAGCTCTGTGCTGCCGAGCAGTGAATAGATATAACTCAAAGTTGTATTTAATGTCATAAATGACGAATTTGTCAGAGAAAGCGACATCAGTACGCCCAACACAAGGCAAACAAAAGAATATACACACATCAGTACAAACGCAAGCCGTGTGCGGTCAAATGCAGCACCGATACAGCTTGTAAAAGCTGATTTTTTAGTAGTCATACTGCACCTCCGTTGCATTGCTGTTTATGTATTCAAGTGTTTCTGTGTATGTATCATAAATATACATATCATAATAAGTATATACAAGCTCACCGCTGTTACCGTATCTTGCTCTTTCTGTAAGATATTTCAGCATAAAGTCGGCTTGTTCGGTTGGAGTTTCTAATACAAGTTCAAGATTGATATTATTTCCGTATAGATAAATTGTTTGCGCTTCACCATAATTTGATTCTTTAAACAAACTTATCATTGCCGTTCTGGTTTCGGGGGTATCTAAAATATCAGCACTTTGATTTCTTATCCATGAAGCAGGCAACGGTGTGTATAAACGTTTGTGCCAACTTCCGTCTTTAAGCTGATAATAGAACGCAGCATAATATTCCGGATATGTATCTATATCCGAATACGAGAATTCATCAGTACCGCTTATTGGTAACGATTTCAGTATGCTAATTTCAGATTCGGAATCATAGTCGAATATGTATAGCCAATAATCATCATTGACATTGGTACCGTCACCAAGTCCCCATTGTTCTTCATATATATCCGGATCACTTGAAGAACGGAAGTCTGCATATTGATCGATAAGCAGATCGCCGCTATAATATACATAACCCTCGTCAAGTGATAAAGTATCATTGTTGATAGAGGTGTTTATAAGATCGTTTGTTTTGATATTATTTACAATAGACTGATGAAGCGAAACTACTTTCTTTATAGATTCCTCTTCGGTATAACATACACGAAAGATATACGGTGTTGCGCTGTCCTCAACCGTTATTACATCGAAATATACCTT
>JAFPAK010000273.1 GCA_017390825.1 Clostridia bacterium | reverse complement strand
TAATGAATGGGCTTATATTCAGTATGCATCTATAGAGGGGTATACTGATAAAAGCGGAGCTTCAATTGTTAAAGTTGGTAACGGACAGTTTGGTCTTACTAATACAGTAACAGAATGGGTGAATTTTGAACTTGCCTACAGTGAAGATGCTGTGAAATTTACCCTTTCTTATGATGACGGACGGTCGGCGTCTGTTGTTTTGAAGCAATCCTCTTCCATATTTTATCAAAATGTAAACGGTACGATGCAAAATGTCAGCGAACCGCAGGTAGATTTAACTTCGGAACGGGTTGCTTATAAGTTATCAAAGCATGCCTATGTATTTCTGGATGATTTATCCTATAGTTTTCTTGCAACTGCAGATGGCTATGCCGAGCAATACACCTCTGATTATGCCGCTGTTTTGAGTCTGACAGAGAAAACAGTGGCGACATCGGATAAAGCTGCTGTAAATGCTGCTATAGACGCATTTAACAAGCTGCCGTTTGCAGCCCAGCAATCCTTGACAACAGAATTAGAACTTTTAAATCAATTGCTTGAGCGCATTGAAGATTTAGAAATTATGGAGCAAATCGGCATGTCTCAAGTGCGTTTGCCTTATACCCTTGAAGAGGATTTTGAAGGCAATTATGCTTTGGACTGCTGGAAAAAGATAAAAGGCGGCGTAAAGAATAACCTTAAGGTCGTTACCGAAGGTGATAACCACATTCTCGAGGTTACTTCAAATGACGGTGAGTGGACACCCCGCAGCTTCTTATGGCCGGATAAAGCTTCCATGTCTCATGTGACATTACATATGAAATTAGATGATTCTATTGGAATTATGAACGGAACTCCGGTGTATTATTCGTATGTAGACGAGGATAACTGGTCAAGAATTTATATTTTCAGACATATAGAAGAAGAATATTCTTGGCGTATTGAGCGCTGCATAGACGGTGTATCGGCGGCGTCCGGTGCAGGCACTTTTCCTGCTATCAACTGTCAGGATTGGTTTACGATAGATATTGATTATGATCCTAAAGCATTGCAGTGTAATCTTATGATATGGTCGGACAGTGATCCTGATACCGTGGGCTCTGTGAGTGACCGCCTGCTACACCCGAAAGCCAGACTTGTTCTTGCGGGAACCTCGGCACATAACTCACAGACCTGCAAATGCTGGTATGATGATATAACTGTTACTTTCCAGCAAGGAGATTGGGATGAGGATGTTACGGTTGATACTCCGCAAGTTTACTATCAGGGGAATACTTGGCTGAGACCCGGAAATGTAGCTGTACTTTACGGTGAAAACCTTTTTGCAAATATCCGCAAGGTAGAATTGGTTCGTTTATCCGATTTGAGTGAGGCTGACCTTGCAACTGCACAGGCAGAATATATTCTGTTAGATTCTTACTACGAGAAGGCATCCGAGGCAAATTACACTTCAGCTTCCGACCCTGCGGCACACTTTATCGGTACACCGATTCAAGTACCTATCGTTCAGGGCAGTGAAAACGCTGTTAAGTTTATTGTACCGGAAGATTTGGAAGAGGGCATTTATGCAGTAAAGTTCACACCCAAGAATGTCTATGCTGATGATAAGTATGTGTATATAAATGTTCCTACAATGAGTGCTCTGGTGGGTGATCAGGGCGAAATCGCAACTCCAGGAGGCACAGTTCGTGCAATAGGTTCTAATCTTGCAGCTAAAATGTCCGGCACAGTTCCTGTTTCCGATTCTGCCGCAATTGCTGATATGAATGTAAAAGCACAGCTGAAAGCATCTGACGGCACAGTCTATCATTGTGAAATTACCGAGGTGCAAAGTCAGTATTCGGTTACTGCAAAAGTTCCCGAGAATATAACCTACGGTACTTATGAATTTACGGTTTATAATGGCTACGGTGATACTACCGCTTGGGCTAAGCCGATATCGATCACCATTGGTGCTGACCCACGCGATGCATGGAAAAAAGAAGTATTTGATGTTACCAAATACGGTGCTGTGGGAGACGGGCAGCATAACGATACACCTGCCATTGTGAATGCGTTGGCTGCTGCTGCGGCAAACGGCGGCGGTGTGGTGTATCTGCCTATCGGTATTTACCGCATTATTCATACAATTGCAATACCCGAAGGTGTTGTATTTAAGGGTGACGGCCGTACAAACTCTAAAATTGTAATAACTCCGTACAATTGGGATTGGGAGGACTTTCCTGATGCAATGCTTTCAATTGACGGAAATGTAGAAATCTGTGATTTGGCATTTTATGCGGCTCGTGTCGGTAAAATTATTAAAACCTTCGCCTCCAAGACCGAGAATATTTATATTCACGATTTATATATTCAAACCAGCCCGCATTCGGGTACCATTACTGACGGTAATTATTGTGCAAGAACAGATTATCTTACAACTCAGGAAATGCAGTATTATGCTCTGCAGGAGGCGCGCAGTTTTTCAACTCCCGTAATATCCATGGGAAGTTGTGAGGTTACAAATTATCAGCTGTATAACAATGAAATGACAGCCTATTTAGGGGGATTTGGTGGTGGCAAATATTACAAGTCCGATATTTCGGATAACATTTTCTTTGCTACATATGGCGGTTTCTCCGCTTTTACACTGATGGAGTCTGTTTTTGAAAATAATGATACTCTCAGATATGGTTTCGGTGCCTATGGCTCTTTTAACAAGTCTTACTGGGGTAATAATAAGCTGAGTACCAATATTACAAACAACCGTGAGTTGTTTACAACCGACGGTTCTCCCTACTATGGCGTAAAACGAGACGGTTCTATTAAAAAAGTTAATGAAACGACCTACCAGATTGTCACGGGACAAAGCTACACCGCCAATTACTGGCAGGGAAAAGGCCTCTATGTTCTGGAGGGCAACGGCGTATGTCAGGTAAGAAAGATCATTGCGAGCTACGAGAATAATTTGATTATTGATTCTCCTTTTGTTGTGGAGCCTAACCGGAATTCCAGAGTATGTATACACGATTACCGTGTAGATCTTCGATTTGTAGGTACTGAAGCAACAGAGGGTTCTACCATTGGCACATATGGTACATTATGCGGTGCGGTATTTGATTCAAATACGGTATACAATATGCAAGGTATTTCTTTGTGGGCGTTTGATGATTCACCTAACTGGTTCAATTCTCTTACCAATAACAATTTATATGACGGTTATTTCTTCCATGCCGGCGGCGTGTTAGATAGTTCAGGATGTTCGGTGTTACGCGTTCGAGCTAGCGGACTTACAAACACATCAACGGCTACCGTGCTTCGCAACAATACCTTGACGGATAATTTCCGTATTCTCATTGAGGCTCAAAACGTTAAATCCGTGCGGGATATGGTTATTGATCAAAACAATATATCGGATTCCTCGCTGGGAATAAAGATAGTTGGTAATGCGAATTATATAGATTCGGTATTGATATATAATAATACATTCGATAATGTAAGCACACCGTATGATTATCCCACGGCAATGGCAAGCGCAAAAAATGAGCAAGGCTATGTAAAGCTGATGCTGCTGAAAACTTATTATGAGTCCGATGAGGGTATGAAGTTGGGGGATGTGGATGCTGACGGCGAGATTTCCTTGAAGGACAGTACTATGATTAAGTTGTATCTTGCTGGTAGGCTGGAGCTTACATCCGATCAGCTTAAACGAGCGGACACCAATGCAGACGGTAAGATTTCCGTGGTTGATTCAGCTATGATCAGACAGTATTTGATAGGAAAAGTAGTTATAGGCTCTGATCCTACACATGGTAGCAGCTCGTCGGATACTTCGGAGGAAACATCTTCAGATATGTCATCATCAGGTGATACATCTTCTCCTGATGATACCTCTTCCAACAACACTTCTTCCAAGGATACATCTTCTAACGAGTCTTCTGCGGATGGGGAATCATCTTCTGAAAGCTCTTCGGGTGAAACGTCTTCGCAAGATCCGCCACAATCTTCCTCCTCTCAGGATAGTAGTGACAGTGACGAGTGGCTAGGCCCGTATTAATATTTTTAGTTCGGGCAAAAGAATCATTCTTTTGCCCGAACGTTTTATAACGGTAATAGAACAGCAAAAAAGTGAAAGCACTTAATTTTGCCGCCAAATCTTTGATTTGGCAACTGATTTTCACAAAAGTTAGTCTGTTTAATTCAAATGATTATCGAAAAGGATCTGGTGGTTATGCAGTTTAAAATGATTATTGCGGATGATGAAATGTCGATTCGCAGCGGTCTGCAGGAATATATCCATATGAATTTTAAAGATATATCTGTTGTCGGTGTGTATACTAACGGTCAACAGGTGTTGGAGCATATCGTGCAGGATTATGTAGATATCATAGTCACAGATATATGTATGCCACTGAAAGACGGTCTTGACATAGCCGAATTTGTAGCACAGAACACATTGAACACACAGGTAATCATTATCAGCGGTTACCGCGATTTTGAATATGCTAAGCGTGCCATTTCGGTTAATGTTACAAATTATATCTGCAAACCAATTTCTTTTCCTGAACTTCGTGCGGCTATCAAAAACGCTCAGACAAGACTGCGTGAAATACAAAAAACACAGAATAACGAGGAGTTAATCCGCAAGTGCTTCCTTTTAAGAAAACATCTTTTGACATTAACACATGAGAATATACTCTCGCAGGAACTGATTACAATACTTAATGATGTCTGTGATTTTGATGCTGCAAACAATTGCTGTGCATGCGTAAAATTTTCTGCTGATCCTATTCAAAGCGAGAATTTAAACGATACAGACTTTATTTGTGATAAGGATTATTGCTTGATTTTAGTTGATGTCAGGGATGGAACATATACCTATTTTGTGTTTTTTAATACCGTAGATAAAAACAAGGCAAAAGAATATTTAGGAGAAATTTTTGATAAACACTTTAATTTTAAAAATAAGCATACTTCCTTTTTCAATATGTACAGTGATATTACTGTTTTTCACTATGAGGTACTTTATTTAAAATTGTTTACACAATATATGTCCAGTTTGTGTGAGGGAGACGGCAATGCCAAAAATGCTTTGCTTGATAAGATAGCAGCGAATTTCAAGAAACAAGTCTGGCTTAATTGGCTTAGGTACATCCGGGAAAATATTGGCGGCGTTCTGGATACATTTCTTTCGGAAGATCGGTTGGCGGATTGCAATGAATATTCTGCTATACAGCGGCGAAAGTTTTTGGATAAGATAAATGATACTATAATTCTTTCTTTAGGGCGCAGCACGCAGATTATCAGCTCGGTAAAGCAATATTTGGATACTCATTACGGAACGGAAGTCTCTTTGGCATCTGTTGCAGATAAATTTAATATTAAAACATCGCATCTAAGTCAAATTTTTAAGAAAGAAACCGGCTTGCTGTTTAAGGAGTATCTGCTGAATTTGCGCATTGGAAGGGCAAAGGAGCTGTTGTGCAAAGGGATGACCGTTGAAGATGTTGCTGCTCGGGTTGGATATTATGATACGCGCTCTTTCCGAAAAAACTTTAAAGAAGCAACCGGTATGTTACCCACAGAATATATAAATATGAATTAAGGTGTGTAACTATATGGCTAAAAAGCAAAGTAAAATTTCGGAATTTAAACAGACGATAACGAAACTTTATAAAAAGAAAAAGACAACCTTTGCGGTTGCCTTTGCTTTCTTACTGCTTATAATATTTGGAGTATACGCTTTTTTAATGCAAATTGCAAATAACCAAATTGTAGATTCAGAGCAATATCGGAATGAACAGAAAAGCCACAGTGTTGAAAATGCGCTTTATGAAATTTCAAATATAGCATCTTACTATTCGGAAGAAATTTTGTTATCAAATCCAAGTAACGATATTGACAGATACAACGAGGAGGAAAATGTCCGCAAAAGTTTAAAGGCATTTTTCGTTGTTTATCCTTCTATTTCTTTTATAAATTATTCTACCGATACGC
>JAFPAK010000272.1 GCA_017390825.1 Clostridia bacterium | reverse complement strand
TAAAAAGTGAAAAAATATCACAAAAAATTGTTGGTTTGCACAATTTTTCCGCTTTTCCAAAGTAAAGCAAAGCAGTGTTTTCTTAAAAAATTACAATCTTGTAACCGCTTTTTTGGTATAAAAACGAGTGTGATTTCGTCAAAATGCACAAAGGATATACACACCCAAAGGTTGACTTCTTGTGTTTTTTGCTTATAATAGGTATTACCGCGTTAAAAAAATGCGTATACTACGTTTAAAAGGTTACAAATTTGTATTGTGAAAAATATATCACAATTAAAATTTGCTTTACATACGGTTAATCCGTAATTGCTTTGTGCCGTGCCGTCGGACAAAGCAAAAAATTTTGACGGCGAATGGAGAATTACATGTTAGAAAAAATCAAAGGCTTTCTAAACGGCCTGACTTCCAAAAAGGTCTTAAGAACTGTGTTCTTGGCAGCTTCAATTATTTCTATTGCAGTTGGCTATGTAACTTTCGACGGCTTTTCGGTTGTTTATCGAGATGAGTTCCATCATGTTAATACTGCAATGGATTCAGCGTCAAATACTGTTGATACTAACGACATAGTCGAAAACGTTGAGTCTGAAGATGTAGAGGATGCACCGCTGCTTGGTATGTTTAGTTCTGCTGAGTATGTTATGAATCCAGTAACTATTACAACTACTGAAGAGGTTGTTACCGAGACTATTAAGCACGGTTATAAGAAAGTGTATAGTGATAAGCTATACAAAGGTGAAACAAAGACTACCGATGGTGAACATGGTGAAAAAAAGGTCACTTATTCGGTTGTTACCCTTAACGGCATTGAAGTAAGCCGTGAGGTTGTTGAAGAAGTAATTATCAAAGAAGCGGTAACTCAGGTTCAAACAATCGGTACTTTACGCCGTCCGGGAGACCCCGTTAAAACCAGCGAAGATGTTAAGTGTATTTCAACTTTAAAGCCGGATGAACCTATTGCACTTGATGAAAACGGCAAGCCGGTTAACTATACAAAGGTTATTACCGGTAAGGCTACTGCTTATTGTAACCATTGTGACGGAAATTCAACCGCTTATTACGGTAAAAACACCGCACGTCCGGGTTATATTGCAGTTAACCCGAAACAGATTCCTTACGGAACTAAACTTTATATCGTAACTCCTGACGGCAAGAGAACTTACGGTTACGCTATTGCTGCTGATACAGGCGGTTTTGCAAAGAAAAGCAAGACCATTATTGCTGACCTTCGTATGTATTTTAGTGGTTCTAAATGCCAATGCGGTAGTTATTGGGGTCGCAGAAACGTTGAAATTTATATTTTGAAGTAATTAAAAGGACAGATGCTTAAGAGTTGTACTCTAAAGGACAGTAAAAGAGCTGTGTAGAAAATTTCTACACAGCTCTTAATTTTTTGTCTCATACCGTAACAAGCAGGGAAAATGTACATCTCATTTTCCGCTTTTTAGGAGAAACTAAATCCTTATGAGTGGTTATAATCTATCGGCAAATTCTTACATTTCCGCATACTCATCACTCGAAAATAAACAATGCTTAAAATTTGTGTTAATAATTAGAAATCCACAAAACAACCTATCCCTTTGTATCCCCTTTACATTCAAAGACGTATTCATATTCATATCCAACAAAAGTAATGGTTTGCAATTCTCGCTCTACTTTTATCTCTGATATTTCTACTGGTAATTTACCTCTTAATACTTCGAACCGAGAATCAGATACATCATATTTTTCAGAAACAATGATTGAAAGCATTGTTCCACCATCCGTCGAATACTCACCAGCCCAACTTGCCCGATCTGCTGACGTGATTCCAAAATATTTAAGCGAGGTATTCGCATCCCAGGTGGGATCACAATAATAAAACTTGCCATCGATTTGAACGATATTCCACATATGAATACCACTACCACCCATATGTAAAACTGTTCCACAAGTTATATCCGCTTGTGTACACAAAAACATATATGCCTGCGCGATATTAGTGCAAATACCACTTTTTTTTGAAAGTACATAATATGGTGAAGATTTGAAATTTGCTTCTTTTTTGTTCAATTTCTCATAATTCTCGCCAAGCAAATCATAATCATATTTCAAATCATCAATCACTGCATAATATAAAAGCAACGCACGCATTGCTTCACTATCTGTTGATCTTATATTCGACAAATATGACTTGGTCACATCATAAAAATCTTGCAGTTTACTGTTAAATTCTGTTTCATCTATAAAAAATTCCCACGATACTCTTTCTGATGCTTCATCATAGGAAGATATCTCATTAAAATCAGTAAAAGCGCCAAATATTGGACAAGTGCAGTGAATCACATATGCCATATCGTTTAAAAATCGTTGGCGGTTCCCACTTACTTTTATCTCGACACTATTCTCATATTGTAAGAATCCCTCTATTACTTTTTTTGCAGATATTATTATATCTTCGCTTACATTTTCCCGAATCATAGGAGATATTTTTGTCAGGTCTATATGAAACGTAGCGTCATTATCCTCTGTATTTTTGTTTGAAGTAGCCTCTGATTCGATTGGTGAACTCTGATTCTCTGTGTTTTCTATCTGAAATTCCGCTCTACAACCCACCAATAAAATTATAATTACACAACAAATTACTTTTAACATAAAATGCGGCAATGTTCTATAACCTTTATAAAGCATTATATTATCCTCCAAAAATTCGAGTTTGTTGCAGTGATGATTATGATGTCTAAGGCTCTCTGAAACGAGGGCTTTTGTAGTGTAGTGCAAAACCATCAGACAAATTGTAACTTATCGGCCATTTTATTATATCATATTTTAGTTAATTCTTAAAGATTATATTTAAAAATACCCGCAGTTTCAAAAACCACGGGTATTTTGTCCCTTTTTTATATCCTTTAGAGTACAACCCTTAATGGAAAGCCGTTTTTTTGTTTAATTTTTATTGATTATTACTCAGGCTTTGTTTCAAGAACTATATCATAATCGCCCAGATGTTTGAGTTTGAACCCGTTTGCTTTGTACTCTTCATAATTAAAAGCTTCAAGCTCATCGATTGCTAATTTATGGAATTCATAGAAGTTATGCCACCATTCGTAGCCGGAACCCAGTTCCGCATTGAGATATGCCTCTGCTATATCAATACCCATTTGAGGTGCAACATAAAAAGCACCCATTGCCAAAACGTTAACACCGTTTCCTGTAATCGCTCTAAGGGCGGCAGGAACACTTTCTACAACGCCGGCATGCACGTGAGGACATTTGCTCGCTGCAATATGTATGCCCATGCCTGTACCGCAGAAGATAAGAGCTCTCTCAAATTCGCCTTCAGCAATCATAGATCCAACTCTAAGACCTACTCTGTGAAACATCAGATCTGTATCGTCGTCTTCAGGTGAACGTACACCTACGTCTGTTACTTTCCAACCCTTGTTCTTTAGGTGTGCAACAACGGCTTCTTTAAGCGGAAAACCTGCAAAGTCTGCACCTACCAGAATTTCTTTATCTTTTACCATTTTCATAACGTGTATC
>JAFPAK010000271.1 GCA_017390825.1 Clostridia bacterium | reverse complement strand
TCTTTTGATAAAAAGAAAAGCACCGACAAATGTCGATGCTTTCTGTCTAAGTAAGACCAAATTGTACATATCGATATGTAATTTAGAAGAAAAGTACACCGGTTTGATACTTAACAAATTGGAATTTATTATATAATACACCAAGCGAGCAACGGTATATAGCAACTTAATAAAACAAGCCGTTGCCAAAGACCGCCGTATCTCAAAACAGTATTTGCGAATTTTTCTTTCTCACCCATTATAAAAAAACTAAAAAATACAAAGGAAGCGATAAAACTTACAAGTGAGATTACTCCTGCAATTATATTTGAACTTTGAAATTGCATTATTGCCAAAAGCAACGGCACAATGAGTAATGTTATAAATCCGATAGCAGAAGTTCCACCGTGAATTTTTGTAATAACATCTTCGTCTTGCCTGCTTTCATTTAACGGACATAAACCTGATATGATTTCACAACCAATTCCGTATAGCGCAAGCAAAATCCATATTGTTATTGCTAAACCGCAATTATTTTCCAGATACAATGCATACGGAGAAATGCAGAAAACAATACCCGATACGATGCACCAAATGTTGTATATCCATTTCACGGGACTTTGACGCGAACCAAGAACGGAAAGAGCCATTTCTTTATGTTTATATTTAGGATAAAAATGTGCAAGCATCAACGGTAGCAAGCAATCCACCAAAAGAATAATACTCCATAATATTTTCATATATCTCAACCCTACAAATTCTTATTTATCTAAATTCTGTTTTGCAGTTTTACAAGAAGAAATCAGCATTACCTTGAGCGAACTGCATTTAGAAGAAAGCGATTTAAATGTAGGCTCATCAATATATTTTGTTCTATATAACAGTTCAAGCCAATATCCTGTTTCACTTGCTTCCTTTAACGCGATTTCGAGTTTTGATATAAAATCCTTTTTTCCTTGTGCGTACTGTGCCTCGTGGATATTCGCTCCGATAGAAGTTCCACTTCTGCCAATCTGATTTGATATAATAGATTCGTGGCTTGATTTTAAATGTTTAACAAGATTTATGATATCAACGGAAAAATCCATAGAAAGTCCCATAAGTTTGTTTTCCTTCACAAAATCGCCTCCTTTTATCAAATTATATCACAAGTTTTTACACATTCCAATGATGCATCGCCTTTGGCGATATGATGTATAGCTTTCGCATAATGATGTTGCTCGTTTTACTCGCAATGATGCGATGTTTGCCCTAAAATGTGGCGAAGCCACGCATCATTAGGCGAAGCCGTCATCACTCAGCGAAGCCAACATCATTTGCCGAAGGCAAACATCATTCAAAAAAGTCACCTTTGTCTTGGTAGACAAAAGTGACTTTTTTGTTGGTGCAGGTAACAGGACTTGAACCTGCGGCATCTTGGTCCCAAACCAAGCACTCTACCAAACTGAGCTACACCTCGTAAACCAAGGGGTATTATACACTATTTTTTGTATCTTGTCAAGAGAATCAATTCAAAAAAGTTATC
>JAFPAK010000270.1 GCA_017390825.1 Clostridia bacterium | reverse complement strand
GCATCGGTGGCGGTAAAATCACAGGCGGTAATAACATAGGCAACGGCGGTGCGTTCTTTGTAGAGAGAGGCAGCCTTTACATTGAAGGCGGAGAAATCTCGGGAAACAAAGCGGCTAACGGCGCCGGTATTTACTGGGAATCACGAAACAATCTTTACATTTACGGAGGTAAAATTACCGAAAACACAGCAAGTGCAAACGGCGGTGGTGTATATCTTACCGATTGGGGTAATGTCTATGTCGGCGGAAGCATTGTGGTTGACGGTAACATATGCGGCACAAAAAGCGAAAATGTATATTTGTCCGATGCGAATATATTTTTAAAATATGCAGGAGGACAAAACGGTTCTGTTCCGTTTACCGACGGTGCAAAAATCGGCTTGACTTGCCACGAGGTCGTACACTATGTACAGTTTACCAATGCAGATTCGGGCTTTGGCGCTGACTGCTTTCAGTATTTTGCAGCGGATGATGATATATATTTCATAGACAATGTATATGATGATGTAACCGGTGCATACAACTTATCCGTGGCTTATGATCAGGACGGATGTATGTATGTCAAGACACAGGATTCGGAAAAAAGATTTAGTGATTTAGGAAAAGGTTGGGTTTATGCGCTTAAAATGAGCATGGAAACGCCTACCACGATCAAGCTTGAATCCGATTGGACGCCTTGTACAGACAAAGGCTTCTGCTATTTGGATGAAGGTGGTAGTGAATACGGTACCGATGAAGGCCGCCTTTATTTGAACAACAGCAACATCAATCTGACGATCGATTTAAATGGTCATAGCATCAGCCGCAGCCTTGCCGCTCCCGTTAAAAACGGTCAGGTATTTTGTATGAGTGCAGGAACTTTGACGATCATTGATACTTCCGAAAGTAAAAATGGCAAAATCACCGGTGGCAACAGCTCGTATTACGGTGGCGGATTTTATGCTTATGGAGGCACCATTTACTTAAAGAGCGGCAACATCACCGAAAACACTGCATATTGCGGCGGTGGATTCTACATTGATGAAGCCGAACTGTTCCTTGAAGGTGGAAGTGTCAGCAATAACACAGCCGATAGAGGCGGCGGTATTTACGTAAATGACACAACACTTACTATTGAGGATGGTGAAGTGAACCGCAACCATGCCGGTTTGAATGGCGGTGGAGTGTACGGCTATGATAAATCGATTGTGTATATGAAAGGCGGCACCGTCGCAAATAACGAGTGTGAAGCCGATGGCGGTGGATTCTATTTCGGTATGGCGGCGGGGTCTATGAATATGACAGGCGGTACCATCGTTCGTAATAAAGCAGCTTACGATGGCGGAGGTATTTTCTGGAATTGTAACGGCATCCTTGCTTTAACGGGTGGTGTAATTACCGAAAACCATGCCGATATGGGATATAACAGCATTAACTGGAACACAAACGGCGGTGGTGGTGTCTATGCATCCCATTCAAGGTATGGTCTTACCCCAATAGGTTCCGATCCGTATATCGGCGGAAATATACAGATCTATAACAATACATCGTGTATTTCTAAAAGCATTCTTCCTTCGTGGAACAATGCCAATATAGTGGAAAGTAATATGTTTTTAGATGAAAATTTAATCACAGTGAAGCAGGCATTGGGACAGGCGGAAGGAGTT
>JAFPAK010000269.1 GCA_017390825.1 Clostridia bacterium | reverse complement strand
GGTACAACTTAAAGCTTGCCTTTTTATACCCTTACCGTTCAAAACAGAATCAGGCAATGCAAATATCTGTGCAGGTATATTACTGCTGTTGTTTGCACTTTTTAAGGTTTTTGCCGCAGTTGACGGTAACGCACTTATTGCAAGACACTTGCCGCTGCTGCCGCCTTTAACAATTCCCTCCGTACCGACCTTATACTGTACAAAATTTGCTGTTTCTATGCCTTGATTTGTTACAACCTTATCAAAATCATCAAGGATAGTATATTCATTGATACATTTCCACCAGCCGTACGTAGCTGATTCCGGCTGATAAGTATCAAAATCATCTGTATAATACCAACCGGCTTCATTATTTGCCACGATATGTGCTTTATAAGAGTTAAGGGTTGTAACATCCTCTTCGTTTACTGAATTTGTTTTGCTGAAAGCGAGCAATTCCTCAATTTTCTCAAGCTTATTGCCGGTTAATGCACCGATACTTGCCACCTCGGCATGAAATTTTTCAGCTGTATAAGCTACATTCGCAGATGCCGACAACGGCACAAAACACATTGTTGCGATGCACGCAACACAAAGAAACGCTACAGATATTTTTTTCAACATAATAACAATTCTCCTTTTATATTATTAATAACCATAGGTTTTGGACCACGAATCAACATATTCAGGGATAGGGTCATCCCAACCGCCGCCAACAGTATTATCATAATCTCCGTTAATCGAATCCTCGAGTTTTTCAACTATTATATTATCAATTTTTACAGAGGTCTCATATGTTCCGATTCCGATATTGCCTTTTGAATTTATGTGTTCCCAGTCTCCTTTGCTATACCACTGATTATCACTTCCAACATCGGTATAAGTAATTTTGAGTTGGTTATCCCAGTATACCTTAACCACATTATCAAAAACAGAAATCGCAATATTATGCCATAAGCCATCCTCCAAGTAATTATCAATATCAACGGCTTCTATTTCCATACCGTTTTCTGTAATATCAGCTTTTGCATTTACCCTTTTGAACAAAACAAGCTGTGTAGTAGCCTTTTTATTAACAATTACATTTCGGAGTACTGCCGCATAGTCTGAGTGACCGTAAAAATCAATTTGCTTATGGCGGGCAAAGAGCTTGAAAACATTGCTTGCATTATTAGGATTGGTGTCACAGTTTTCGGTGAACTGAATATCGGCGCTTACTTTATAATCCGTCCAATCCTCGCTTCCGATATAATCAATAGAATCTTCAGTTAAATCCTTTAGCCAATAACGGTTGCCGGATTCATTTTCAATATTGGCATATTGCGGACTATTCCACACCCAGTGTGTACCCTCATCCTTACCGGAGGTCATATCACCGTCAGTAAAGGTTTCTCTCAAAAGCAAATTACTTTCATCTATTTCAAGGTCAGGTTCTACATATTCAGATGGGGTTTGACTTCCGGAATTTGAACCTGAATCACCCGTTCCATTAAAAGTACCAACTCCGTTTACCTTAACATCTGTAAACTCCGTCTTGGCAACTACATTTTTGGAAACCGAGTGTGCTGCCATACCTGCATATAGCGGGCCGTCACATTTCATAGCACAGGTTTTCAACGTTGCGAAACTTGCCATTTCTGCCGTTTTAAAAGAACAAACAGCTTTATTTTGAGCAAAACTGATTTTTAACTGAACAGGATAGGATACTGCAATTCCCGAGTATACTGCCGCTTCTTGCTTACCGTCCTGAGAGCGGTAAACCACCATAACTTCTGCCTCGCGGCAATGCAAGAAAACATTTGAAGCATTCGCCTCTAAACCGGAGCGCAGCAGAATTCCTGTTGAAGCGTTTGAAGGCAATTCGCCGGAAGAATCTGATTTAATATAATTTACGGTTGTAGAAAAATCCAGATAATCACCCTCTGCAGATCCTACATTATACTGACGGTAAGCAAACGTAACGTCATCCTCCGTTCCCCAAACAACAAAACCATTGGAGCGGAGAGTGTATTTTCCGTCCCCTTGCTCAAGTGAGCCTGTGCAAGTATAAAGTCCGGTTGAACCTTGCGCCTCAAGTCCATTGCTACCATTTATATCTATTTTGGTGAATTCAGGATTTGTTTCATCAATATTTTCTGCCGAAACAGGAACTGCGGCCGCAACAAACAAAGCCACAAACAAAACCGCCGCCGCACAAAAAACAGAAATTGTCCTCTTTCCTTTTAAGTGAGTATACCATTTCATATATCTTGCCCCCTTTCTTCAACAGCGTTATTTACTATAGAGTTTATCTTCCTTTTATAACATAAAGAATAAACATATATTACAGCGGTATTCAAACAAGCTGCTACTGCCAAAATAATCATAATCCAAACCGTTCTGCTTAACTTTTTATTTGAAAACTGAATCAAATAATCTTTGCCGCTGGCTTCCCGATAAACAATTTTTTCTGTTTCTACCGGTACTTCAACAATTTCTGACTCAGACTCGCTTTCCTCAGACGGGAGGTTTTCAACTGCAGCAAGTAGCTTTTCTAAAATTTGGCTTTCAGCCGTTAAATATGACTTAGTTTTATCATTCAACATATTATAAACTTCATAGGCTACAGTAATGTAAAGCTCGTCGTCGGCTGTAACTGATGCGGGATCAAGATTCAATATATATGAATAATTATTTTTGAAGCGGTTGGCTTCCTTTATGTACTCAGCATCCTCAGGATTTTCGAGAATTAATAATTCTTCTATTCGTTTAATCAGACTTTCAAGAAGTTGCTTTTCGGGTGAGAGCATTTCATAAGCCAAATCGCTCATAACAGCAATACCGTCAAGCTCATCAAGCATAGCTCTGACACCGATTTCGTCATCTGTAGTTACTGTCTCAGGCGTTAACTTCAGTGTCCAGCTGTACATATTGTTTCTGAACTCCTCCGCTAACTTTTTGGCTTCTTCTTCAAGCTGCTGTTGTTTATTTTCTTCATCCTTAGCACTTGATAATTTCTTCGCCTTTTCTAAAAGAGCATTTAACTGATATTTTTGCCTTGCCAATCTCGACTGTGCAACCACACTCAGCGTTTTAAGATTGCTTAATGCATCCTCAATTGGCTTTAAGTCATTTAAAGAAACGTTGTTCAAAGAAAGTGCCAAAACACTTGCATGATCAGACAAAAACTTTTCAACCTCTGCATCAGATGCATTGTCGCTCGCAGCCTGTTTTAGCTCATCATATATTTTAATTGCTTGAACCAAGTCATTATAATTAGTAACATTTTTACGTTGGGAAAGCGATAAATTTAGATAAGCATTATATGCTATATCAATTTTCTGCTTGCTCGCTTCTGTATAGGCTACCGCACCGATCGAATCAATTAACTGAATAACATTTTGTACACTTGTGTCTGCTGCGCTTGCAGAAAGAGTACCTGATGCTGTTGAAGAAAAGTCAATATTATGAAATGTGAGTTTACCGCCGGAAAAAGATGTATAATACATCGAGTCCACAGTCAAGCTCACTTCTGCAAGACTAAAATCATCTGCTGTATTAAATGTGAAAACTGCAAAATTTCCGGTTGATACCGTAACTGCCTCATCTGACTCCCACGCATAATACAAGCGTTCACCTGAACAATGCGTAGTTGGATCCTCTATTCCGGATATCTTACTTTTTGCCGATCCGTTTACATATTCAATCTGTTCTGCGGCAAAATCAAGATACATTGAGAATCCGTTTAATATTATCGGTGTATCACAGTTGATCTTAACCGTAACATTGACTGAGTTAGAGGAAGCTACATTATTAACATCTTCAACAGTAAAGCTTACAATCGAAGTTGCCGAACAATAAACGGAAAATATCTGCACAAACAAAATCATAATCACTAAAACTGATGAAATCGTCTGTTTGCATCTATATTTTTTCAAATTTTTTCTCCCTCCTTATATAATTATGAATAGGACTCATTGTCTCCGATATCATCATTTTCTGAATATATACCTTCACCATCTACTATCGAAGTTTTTACACGCCTTGTAAAAATAAAAGTATGAATTATAATTACTACACTTAGAATTACCGCAATCGTTATAATAACAGCCATAGCAATAATTAATATCCGTTCACTTTTTGACATTTTCATCATGCTGTCATTCACAATCACTTCAACACTGCCTTCGTCTGCATTTTCGGTTTCTTCATTATTAGAATCCGGCTGAGATGATGTAACCGCTTCGCTGCTTGTTAGTACAGAGCTTGTATCGACAGTATCCTCAACAGAAACGGTATAAAGAGAAGCATCTGTAATCGGATGAACATTTTTTAGCTGTGGATATTCTCCGTCCTTCACACTCCAGTTAGCTAAAGCTGAAAAAGCACTGTTGATTTCTGTAATGCTTGCAGCAGCAAAGCCCACCATCAAGCCTCCCGGAGCATCTGTAATATAATTACCGTTTGATACACGCTTGTTAGTCTGAGCATTTACCCTTCCCTCAATGGTAGATAGACACAAACAGTTTTTACAAATTTGTACAGGAGTTTTCTTATCCTTATCAGCATGATTTTTAGTTCCTACAAAGCAGCCTGAGGAGGCAGTTTTAACAATTCCCGCAGAATAACAATCCTCAATTGTGATTTTATCTCCGAGAACAGAGCCACCGAAAGCACCTGCATGAGTAACTCCACCTGAAAATGTTCCGTTATAGAAGCTTTCCGTTATTGTAACTTTGTCTGATGCAGAACCTATTAATCCGCCCGTACCCCACTTACCGGTTGAGGTTACCGTAGCATAAGAGTAGCTCTGTTTGATACTTCCGCCATTGAGAACTCCTATCAAACCGCCTACATGATTGGTGGCAGAGGTTACAGTACCCGAACAGCCGCAACCGATAATTTTTGTATTATCTCCGATAGCCACAAGTATACCCGTAGCCATTTCATCCATACCCGGATTTGTAGAATAATCCGAATTCATGGCATAGTTTCCCTCAACTGTGTTAGATATTTTGGCATCAAGAATAACTATATTTTTTAAGGTAGCTGAATCAGTTGCACCGAAAAGTCCGGCTTCCCAACCTGAAGTGCCATCTTTTTTATATCCTGAATATTTTTCAGCTAGGGTTGCACCTGCCGGTTCAACAGAAACCGTAAGGTTTTTAATTATGTATTTTGCTGCACCGTTTTCATCGGTATCACATAAAAAAGTTCCTGTAAACGGTTTTGCTAAATTGCCAATAGGTTTAAAATTTTGTACCCCTGACAAATCAATATTAGCGGAAAGCTTATATGTAGCAGACAGTTTATTTCTCATTCCGTCCAATTGCTCAACAGTTTTTACAAGATAGGGATTTTTCGCAGTTCCCTTTCCCTCATATTCAACCTTTTCAGCAGAAACTCCGATAACAAATATCTGCAACAAAATCAAGAGTGAAACCGCAGCTACAAATATTCTTCGTGTAAACATTTTAAAGTCCAACATACACTTCATTCTCATTCCTCCAAAAGCGTAATATAATTTTTTAATTAACACAATAAAATACTGCCGTTACCGACTGTATTCTCATAATGCTACGTCTAAATTATATCAGTTACAAAACCTGTTTTCTTTTCTTGTATTGATATTTATTGTTGTATATTGACATTACATAAAAATTCTTTTTCTTTAAAATTTTAAGATTAGTAAATTTAATTCTATTTTAGTATTCTTTTTTAACAAATATTTCTTTTAAATGAATAATTTTCCAATAATAATAACCAAAATTAATTTTTAAAAAATTATATTGCATATTGACATCGAGCATAGTATAATTTTGGTAGCTGAAAATACGGAAATTCTACACTGGACGGGGGTACGCCAATATGCATATTAATGAATATATAAAAAATAAAGACAATTTAAACATTGAAGACCTTCCCTGTTTTTACGCTAAGGACAAGCTGGATATTTCTTTAGGGTTTCGCTGTAATTTTACGCCCAAGCAATTAGGGGACAATATATATGTACATCATCACGATTATTATGAATTTCTGTTCTTGCCTGAGGACGGATGCGGTCACTGGGCAAACAAAAAATATACCTATTTACCTAAAGGTACACTACTTTTTATTCGTCCGGACGATTTTCATGATTTTTACGGAAAAGGTAAAAAAAGTCTTGCAGTGGTTCACATAGGTATCTGTTCGGAGATAATAGAAAATCTTTTCCGTTTTTTAGGTAATGATTTTCCTTCTGAGCAATTGCTAAGCTCAGATCAGCCTCCATATGCCGTTCTTAATTCCTTTGATATTGAAAAATGTTTACAACTCTTTCATGAGCTTAATGTGATAGAATTTAACAACAAACAAAATAAAGCTTTGTCTCTTCGATATTCACTTATAAAAATTTTTATCGAATATTTCTCCAACTTAGAAGATCTTTCAAAATACAAAGTGGAAGTTTACCCATGGCTTATAAAAGCCAGAACAGAAATGAAAAAAATTGAAAATTTTTCAGTAGGAATGGAACGTATGGTTGAGATTTCAGGACGCTCAAAGGAGCATTTATGTCGCACACACAAAAAAATATTCGGCATAACACCTATGGACTATATCAACGAAATCCGCCTTAATTATATTGCAAATATGCTAATGAACAGCTATGATTCGATTATCGATATTTGCTACGATTGTGGATATAAAACATTAAGTTGGATGTATTCGCAATTTCGTAAAAAATACGGTGTATCACCACAAAAATTTCGCAACCTCTTTCAGCAAAATCTATCCAATAATTCGAAGGATGAAGTTTTATATTAAAAAGCTGCTCAGTCGAGCAGCTTTATCTTTTTAAAATGACACAATATTGACAGAATAAGAAACATTTTAAGGCAAAAACATGCCTTAAAATGCCAAATTGAAATTTTTATATTCTACAAAATATTATAAGAAATCTACATAACAAAAACACCCAAAACCCGCATAAATAGAGGGTTTTGGGCATAAAAAATCCCTCTCGTTTTGAGAGGGATTTGTGATTAAAAAACAAAATTGCCCAAAAGCTTAAATCGTGAAAAAAGTAGTTTTTATTGCTCATCAAGATGAAGTAGATTTCATCATCATTTAACCCAACAAAATAGCCCAAGAACATTTTCTTTGTATGTAAGAAAGCAGAACGCTATATTGTCTTTAGCGTTCTGCTTTTCCATGAGAGGAGATTATGACTTTTCTTTGTTGTAGATTGGCTCCGTTATTTCGATTCCGCCTTTAAGGTAAACGGTTATTGTGTCGTCACTATTGACTTTGATAGTATCAACCAAACGTCGCACAACTTTATCATCATATTCAGTGAAAACAATGTCATGTTCATCCAGCCATTTGATAGCACGGCACTCTCTTTCAATAATATATATTAAGCTGAAAAGACCAAAATATGGAATCTCTAAAACAGTACAACAGCTTTAAAGTCGCATAAATAAAGGGTTTTATTAGTAAAAAATTCTTCAATGTTTTCTACATCGTACTCCGCTGATTTTTTATAAAATCCTTCGGAGATATTCCTTCAACCTCTTTGAAGACCTTTGAGAAATACAGTGCATCGCCGAAGCCCGAAAGGATTGCTACGTTTTTAACGCTCACAATGCCTTGCTCCATCAGAAATATTGAGTGCTTTATACGGAGACTTCGGAGGTACCGAGTGTAAGTTATTCCTTTTTGCTTTTTAAATAGCGACGAGATATATTTATCATTATATCCAACCCTTGCGGCAATAGTCGAAAGCGACAGCGAAGAATCCGAAAACAACTCGCCTGTAAGCTTTATTACTCTTGAAATAATATCATTTTCTTCCTTTTCCTTGGGTTTGAGCAGAGCAAGCGAATAAAGAAGCACCGCTTCGCTAAGAAGATCAAGATTTCCGTCAGTGGCGCTTGAAAGGCACTCGTTCCAAAAAGATATAAGCTTATCATTCCCCTTGAACACACAATTTTCGGCACTTATATCCAGTCTCTGCGTGTATTCCGCCGCCCGTCTGCCGTGAAAGCGTATGTAGGCATATTCCATGTCTCCAAGCTCTATTGAAATGGCATCATCTTTGCAGGAAAAGAACAAATCACCTTTTTTAGTTTCATATCTTCTGCCGTTTACTGTGATCCTTCCTCTTCCGCTCATAACGAGATGCACAGCATAGTCGTTGTACCTTCTTTCTTTTTTCTGAATGTCCTTTTTTTCCAGAACAAAGCAGGAACAGATGAGATCGTTTGAGCTGTTTAAGTTGAATTTACATATGTTTTGATCCATTTGTATCACCTCAATTATTATTTTAACACAGTCCAACTAAAAAACAACCATTTTCCATATTTTTATAGAAAATTTCTATTTACATTCTTTGCGTTGGTTGGTATAATTGTGCGGAAATGAGGTGATCTTGATGTATTATGGGTTGATGACCATTTCGGTCATAATGTTTGGAACAACCTTCTTATTCAAAAGAAAATACAAGGAAGAAATGGGCAGCGGTGCTGATGCAACATTTATTTCCACGCTGATAGCGGGTGTTATAGGGCTTATCACATTTTTGATAATCACAAAAGCTCAATTTGACTTTACACCCTTCACCTTTCTCATGGCTTTTTTGGCCTCTCTAAACGGTATTCTTTTCTCCTTCTGCTCGCTCAAAGCCTTTGACAGCATAAATCTGTCGCTTTATTCGGTTTTTTCAATGCTGGGCGGTATGATGCTTCCCTTTCTCCATGGAATGATATTTTATAATGAGCCGTTAACTTCCGGAAAAGCGGTGTGCGTTATATTCATAGTTTTCGCTTTGCTTATCACAATTGAAAAAGGAAAGAAAAAGGGCGGCTTTATTTACTATGCGGGTGTATTTGTGTTGAATGGAATGTCGGGTGTAATATCGAAAATCCATCAATCCTCACCCTTTCAGATAACAAATTCGGAAGCCTATTCAATTTGGATATCCATTATAAATATTGTTCTTTCGGTTATTGTTCTTTTAATAATCAAAAACAAACTGAAAAAACCCTCTGTGGCGGCAATACTTTATTCTGCCGGCAGCGGTATACTTAACCGAATAGCAAACTATCTGCTTCTCATCGTCCTTACAGTGCTTCCTTCATCGGTTCAGTATCCCTTTGTTACGGGTGGAACGATGATAGTTTCAACATTTTTTAGCGCTGTTACGGGTCAAAAACCTTCGTGGCGTGAGCTGCTTTCGGTGGCACTTTCATTTATCGGAATTATGGCACTTGTGCTATTATAAAAGGAGAATAAACTATGAAAACAATTAAATTAGGTATTTTCGGTCTTTACAGAGGCAGTCATCTGATAGATAATTTTCTTTCTAATAACGCCGAGATAGTCGCAGTTTGCGATTTTGACCAAAAGAGACTTGATGAGGCAAAGAAAAAGCTTGGTGACATTGCTCTCTACACAGATTTTGACGAATTCATTGAGCATGAGGGGCTTGAAGCGGTATTGATTGCAAACTATTTCCACGAGCATACTCCCTATGCTATCAAAGCTCTTAAAAAGAACATCCATGTTCTCAGCGAATGTATAAGCAACAGCACAATGGCAGAGGGTGTTGAGCTTGTTAGAGCTGCTGAAAAGAGCAAAGCTATATATATGCTTCTTGAAAACTACCCCTATATGGAATTCAACCGCGAGATACATAATGTTTTCAGAGGCGGAAGCTTGGGAGACCTGATGTTTGCGGAGGGAGAATACAACCATCCGTCTAACCCTTATGGTGAAAATGATAAAAAATATATTGCAAGTCTCAAACCCTTCGCAACACACTGGAGAAACAGACTTCCTGCAACATATTATATAACTCATTCTCTTGCCCCGCTTATGTATATTACAGGTGCGCTCCCCAAGCGTGTAACCGCTTTTCCTATAACGATAGACTATCCCGAGGATCAAGCGCTGAGCGGACTCTATAAAAACGACAGGGCTGCCATTATCACAACGCTTAATGACAACAATTCCGTATTCAGAGTTACGGGCAATGCTACCTTTGGCTATCACGAAAATTCCTATCGCATTTGCGGTACAAAGGGTCAGATAGAAAATATCCGCGGCGGCGGCGGAAAGATTATGCTGAACTACAATCAATGGAATGTTCCCGAAGGAAAAGAAGAATCAAACTATTATAAGCCTGTACTTAACGATCCCGATCAGGCGCTTATAGAAAAGTCCGGTCACGGCGGAGGAGATTTTGTTGTTATCAGAGAGTTTTTGAATTGCATAAGAGAAAACAGAAAGCCGCAGTTTGACGTTTATTTTGCAACTACCTGCTCATCTGTAGCTATTCTCGCACATAGGAGTATTCTCAACGGCAACTGTGCATATGACATTCCTGATTTCAGAAACGAAGAGGACAGAGTCAAATACGAAAACGATAATGATACCCCTTTCTACGGCACAGACGGAAGCGAGCCGACAATACACACTTCGTCGAAGGAAGATGCGGTAAACCAAAAGAAGATAGATAATTACGAAAGCGTTATAAAGAGTCTTCTTTAATAATCGAATATAAAGCATTG
Organism: Clostridia bacterium; assembly: GCA_017390825.1. The sequence goes on along the minus strand of JAFPAK010000269.1, from coordinate 7,512 downwards.
CTTCAATAACTGCGAATTTACACAATATTTTAGGCTGACGAGAGGGATAGGAAAATGGATTGGAAAAGAGAGATCTATATCAGCGATGATGAAAATCCACTTGACACATTGGTTGACAGCTACAGTAATACGGGAATATTTCGCACAATCGGATTTATAGGTGACAGCCTTTCCTCGGGAGAATTTGAATCAAGAAACGATGAGGGGAATCCGGGATATCATGATTATTATGATTATTCCTGGGGACAGTATATAGCGAGAAAAAACGGGCTTAAGGCTTATAATTTTTCACGTGGCGGATTGACGGCAAAGGCTTATATGGAAAGCTTTGCCGAGGAAAAGGGATTCTGGAGCCCTGAGCTTGCCTGTCAGGCGTACGTCATAGCACTCGGCGTCAACGATATTATTAATTCCGGAATGGAGATTGGTGAGCTATCAGATATTGATCCTGATGATTGGCGCAACAATAAGCCTACCTTCGTTGGATACTATTCGCAGATAATCGCACGAATCAAAGAAGAGATACAGCCGGATGCAAAATTTTTTTTGGTTACTATGATGCACCACGACGAAGATCCGGAGCGTGACGAAAAACGCAGAATGCATACAAAAGTACTTCATACGCTTGCTGATTATTTTGAAAATTCGTATGTTATCGATCTGTATAAATACGGTCCGTATTATGATCAGGAGTATAAGGAAAATTTCAACCTTTATGCTCATCTCAATCCCATGGGGTATATTCTCACTGCAAAAATGATTGATTCGTATATCGACTATATCATTCGCAAAAATCCCGATGATTTCTGCCGCGTACCTTTTATAGGCAAGGGGCTGAAATAAACAGAAAAGGCCTCTTTACTTTCGTAAAGAGGCCTTTTCTATGTCTGCTGTTAAAAAAGAACTGGTAGTTCCCTGCTTTTGTTTTGTCCCTATTGTAGCGCAAGCATAGCATAAAAGCGGCAAAGTCGCAATACTACACTATTGAAACTTGTCAAGAATTTCTGTAATAAGTAAAAATCCCTCAGACTTTCGTCTAAGGGATTTTTGGTGCACCTGAGCATTCTATAATCGAACCGTTTACCTCTTTTAGAGTGACGGTTTTGCTTGCTTCCTTATAATTGAATGTTATGACCAGTTTGTCGTCGTAAAGATATACGGCGTTTACAAAAATGTCAATGAGTCTCTGTTTGTGTTCCTTCGTTTCCAAGCTCATGCTTTGAATATGCTTGATCCATAATACTAAGCCCTCTTTCGTGATGGTGGGCTTCTTCATTTCTTCCTTGATGAGTTTTAACTTAATCTCATCTCTCGTCTGCTCCAACTCAATCATTCTTTGTTTTGTGGTTGAAGTTATAATTCCTTCTTCTATTGCTCTGAGTAGATTGTTCAGTGCGTTCTCTGTTTCACTAAGCCGTTGTTTAAGTAGTTGTATTGCGGGATTTTCTTTCTTTGCATTCCTAAACACAATACCTGCGATGTCCTCAATTACATTATCATCGATCATCATCTCGCGGGTGTGCTTAACAACAATGTCTTCAATCCATTCTTTTTTAACCGTCTTTTTATCACAAGTATGTTTGTCTTCACCGAAATCCAAACAAAAAACCGCACCTTTTAGGTCGAAGAATTTTGTAAATAAAGGATTTTTTGATGTGCAAGGCATAAAGCACAGCAAATCCTGACGGATTTGCGAGTATTTTAACGAAGTCACAGCTAAAAATACTTGTTTCAAAATCTGATTCAAGTTTAAATGCTTTGGCTATGCTTACGATTAAACGGTTTTTATATTATTTTGAGACGGATTGTCGATGAGATTCCCCTTATAATCAAAGCGTGAGCCGTGGCAGGGACAATCCCAACTTTTTTCCTCGGGATTCCATTCAAGGCGGCAACCCAAATGAGGACATCTCAACTTGACGCAATGGTATTTATCCTCACTTTCCCGATAAACACCCACTTTTTTGCCGTCCAGCAACACCGCACCGGCACCGCCTATCGGTATATCCTTTAATTTGTTTTGCGGTATGCACACAATCTGCTTTATAAGTCCCTTTGCAGAGTGATACACTTCATTCGCAAGACTGCCCGCCGCCTTTGCAGAAAACCGCGAGGGCGAAAAAACATCGATTGCCGGATTTTCATTTTTGCATATAAGGTCGGTTAAAACAGATGCAGAAACATAAGAATTTGTCATACCCCATTTCCCGAAGCCTGTTGCAACATACCAATCTGGATTACTTTTTGTAAATCTGCCGATATAAGGCATACCGTCTAAGGTTACGCAGTCCTGTGCAGACCAGCAGGCGGTTTCCTCACTCTCCGGAAACCACTGTTTTGCACGCTGTCTTAATAAATCATACTGTCCGCCTTCTATATTCTCCCCTGCTCTGTGCTGAGCACCGCCCAACAAGAGCAAATCGCCGTAGTTTCTGAAAGGAAAGCCTTCACTGTCAACACCTATATACAGCCTTTACTTCGAAAGGACGGTTTTCTGAGCCGTTACATCAATATGATAATTTATATGACTGCGACTTTTGTGAAATCGCCCTTTCGAAACCCTTAAAAACAAATTTTTCCGCTTGATTTGAAGTTTTAAATTTTCACCTGTTGGCATGGAAATTTCTCCAATTTTCTTTATATTTTAGATATAAAACACAAGAAAATTTAGCCGATTTTAAGGAAATACTAATTTCCGAGGTGAAAATATGAGATACAGTAATTTACATGACCTGATAAATTCAAGCAGCAGTACAAGAAAATATTTTCTTTCTCTGCCTGTTAATATGCAAATTTCCCTGCATGAGCATAATGATTATATCCATACGACAGCTGAGCTTCATCGCATGGCAGGTATAATAGAAAACTACGAGCATCACTGCAAATTGAGCGACGGAATTTAACTAAAAAAGTCCCTGAGAAATTCTCAAGGACTTTTTTGGAGGCACCACCCAGAAAAAGAACTGGGGAATAAAGGTTTTGCAGACCAAGCTAAAAACAGCCACAACCCTTATTAACAAAGGGCTGCGGCTGTTTTTTAATTTTCAGTTGGAGAGATTTTGGAGAGAATGTTTTATCTTAACTCAACAAGCAAGTCTTTATCTATCAACTATTATAATCAGGATATTCTTTTTCCTTCCGCGAGGTCTTTGGCTACAAACGGAATGAAGTAAAACGGTATTGTCAAGAGTTTTTGTTCGGCATTGTAGCCATAGTTGTTTTTAGAAACCTTTATAGCATATTCAAACTTATTATGATTTGAAAACTTTTCAAGAGAATTAAGTGTACCTCTGCCTTTTTTTACATCTATAGGATACAGCTTATTATCCGATTCAATAATAAATTCAAGCTCGGCAGACGCTTTCCCTCGCCAATAGAATAGTTTATGGTCTTTAGCAATCAGTTCATTTGCAACAAAGTTTTCAAAGAAAATACCCCATAAAGTATTCTCTCTTTCGCTTGATACAAACGAAGCCGCATTAATTCCGCTCTGGTAGGAAAACATACCGATATCTCCGAGAAACAGCCTGAAGTTGCTTTCGTTATCCGGCATCAGCGGCATTGTAATATGCTCTTTCAATTGAAAGGATTGATTAACGATATGTGCCATCGTAAGCCATTGAATCGAGGTTGCAAAATCTCTTGTCTTACTTTTTTCTTGAATAAGCCCCGGCGAGAAGTTTTTAGACTCTTTATTAAGCTCCTTATAGATATTGGAAAACAGTGTACGAGAACGCAAAACAGCTTCCTGACTTGCCTGATACAATTCTATATCAGAAAGATAATTATCATACAAAACCTTGAGAATTTCTCTTGACTCAAAAAGACTTTCACTTTCAATAAAGGTATCCACCGCTTCGGGCATACCGCCGACAAGCAGATATTTATACACCTGCTCCATTGCCAACTCGTGAATTTTTGTATCAAGCGGAGTTTTGCTTTCGTATGCCTTTTTGATTGCATTATAAAGCATTTTATTGCTGTTCATAAGAAACTCATCAAAGGTCATCGGATAAACGGTTATCTGATTTATCTTTCCTACAGGGAAAAGGAATTTACCGTTATTCGCAAACCCTCTTTTATGGGTTTCTCTCTGAATTTTAATGCGTACCATTGAGCCGGTTGCGATAACAGGTATTTGTCTGAAATCCTGACAGAAATATTTAAGCGATGATACAATGTTGGGACATTCCTGCACCTCGTCAAATATTAAAAGAGTGTTTTCATTGATCGGTTTGCCTTTAAGAAGAGATATATATTCTATGATTTTTTCTGCATTGGCAGTCTTGGTGCAAAAATCGCTGATTTCATCCTCAATTTTACAGTCAATATAGATATAGCTGTTTTTATAGTAGGTTTCGGAAAAAATATCTTTAATGAGATAAGTTTTGCCAACCTGTCTTGCTCCCCAAACAATTAAGGGCTTTTTGCGTTTATTATTATTCCAGTCAACAAGTTTCTGCAGAGCATTTCGTTCCATAGCTGAACCCCCCAAAAGCCTTTGTTGAGCCTATCATAACATAAATTGCACCAATTTGCAAGTTTGTTCAGAAATTATTTGCACCTTTTGCAGTGTTTTAATACAAATTATTTGCACCAATCGACAAAAATTACGGTTTTCTGCAAAAATAAAGAGTAACTCTGTTGTTTTATATACATTACTTTTAATCTCTCTGATTGGAGAAATTTTGGAGAGAATATTTTATCTTAACTTAACAAGCAAGTCTTTATAGATATGAGAAATACTAAGCGAACACATAACCTACTAATCAACAACTATTTCAACGGTTGAATCACAGGCGAAATCATCAAAATCGGTATCTATCAGCTTAAAGGTTTTTTTGTATTCTTTTCCGTTATGTATAAAGGTGAGCTCATAATCTCCCTTAAAACCGCGGAAAGTAGCATAGTTTGTTCCGCTGATACAACCGAAATCACCCTCGGTATACCATTCGTTTTTAACGAGGTCTCTAAGGGCGGCAAAGGCAGGCTTTTCGCTTAAATCGGGCATTAAAAGTCCTCCGGCAAATTTGTTTTCTCCCGTTGTCATATCGAGAACTCCCGGTCCGTTGGGATTATAGGTATAGCCGTCTGCCATATTCCAGTAAATAATTGAAGATACGTTCTTATGGCTGAACCAGATACGGTACATTTTCTTAAGATTTTCAGCCTGCATTTCCATATCTTCTTTTTCAAAGGAATAGGATGCAATGGTTACCTCGGAAAGCTGGATATCTTTATTTAAAGTTCCAAATGTATCAAGTACATCGTAAACATACTTTGGATTGTATTTTGAAGCTATAAAGCTTTCGCTCTTATCTCTATCTAAATTCTGATGCATTTGAAATCCCAAAGCATCGTATTTGAGCCCCTTAAGCTTCATATTTTCAAGCTGTAAATAAAAGGGAGAAGCAAAATAGTTAAAGCCATAGTTGCCTCCATACCAAATACCGCAATTCTCATTCACTATTTTTTTATTAAAATGAAAATATTTGTCTGCTAAACCGTAGCATATATCCATATATTCCCTGTCTCTGTAAAGAGGGGTTACGCTGTAGCTTGGGTGCCAATTAAAGGTTTCATTGGTTACATCCCAATCGTTTATATCCTCCCCGTACCTTTCGGCTATGGTTCTGAAACGTTTGTCAAGCTGTTTTATATATTCTTTTCTCTCTTTAGATATCCATGAAGGAGCAAATCCTTCATAGGCAAGGCAATGTCCCTTCATTTTTATATTATTTTCCTTGCAGTATTCTACACAAAGGTCAGGTGCAGGGCGGCGGTATATCTTAGGACTGTTTTTATCAAACCTGAGCTTTCCTTCCTCCGGCTCTAAATCCTTCCAATAAAATGGAATTGTTGCATAATTGAAAACTTCTTTGAATTTTTCACGGTAAATTTTATTTTTTTCTTCGTTTTCAAATTCATCCAGTAAGAATATATTACAGCCGAAATCAAAATCGTGCCGTATAAGCTTGGCGTGGAACTTAATATCGTTGACAGGTTTCCTTTCTTTATCTACAAAGGCGAGCATAGCGTTGGACTTGCGGTAGGTTTCTATTCCATAATTTACCCTCCTCTCCATATATTCTTGTTGCAAATCAGGGTTTAAATAAGGTTTTTCTTGCATTGGAATCTCTCCTATAAATTATTACTCTTTAAATTTTAAAATTTACATTTCGGTTATAGGATAACTTATTGTACAAGTTGTTCCCTCGCCTAATATACTTTCGATTGTTAACCCATATTCCTCACCATAAATCAGTTTAACCCTCTGATTAATATTTTTAAGACCAATATGTTTTTTTACATAAATATCATCCGAATTAATCAACTTATTCAATTCAGCCAATTTATCCGGTTCAATCCCTACACCGTTATCTTTTATAACAATTTTAAGTTTCCCGTTGTCATTATAGATATCTATATCAATTTGTGCCGATTTCATATCGGATAAGAATCCATGAGATATAGAGTTTTCAAGCAACGGCTGCATTGATAACTTTGCGATACGAACATCAAGAAGACTCTCATCAACAGAATAGTTGACGCGCATTTCATCACCACAACGCATTTTCATTAATTGAATATATTGTTTTGTAATAAACAATTCCTCTTTTACAGTGGATGTAACATGCGTAATATCCATTCCATAAGCGATAATTTCGGAAAGATATCCGATACCGTTTGATACTACATTATCCTCACCGAGAATTAGCATAGAGCGCCAATTCATTGCATCCAACGAGTTGTAAATAAAATGTGGATTCAGCTGATTCTGCAATGCTACAATTTGTGCATTACGCAGCTTATCACCACGAATTTTCAGCTGCTCCTGAAGATCCATAATTTTATCCAAGCTATCGTAAATGCTTTGCTCTAAAAAGGCAATATCATTGTTACTCACATCGCCGGTAAATCCGTTTAGTGACTGAACATCCTTAATCAATTTCCAAATAGGTTTATTAAGCCGGTAAAGAATTATTGTAATAATTACTATAAAACTAATAACCAGAGCAGTGCAAATACAAATAATGTTTATATAGTATTTTGTAAGTAAGCCTGTATATTGTGATTCATAAGTAACACTCATGAGATACATTTGGTCATTAATAATACCATCGAAAGAAATATATGCCGTATTGCCGTTAAACATATCTTTGTATGTATAATTCGATAGCGCTGTTTTTTCATCCACATAATGGTAAATACTTTTATTCACCATATCGTAGACATCGCTTGCAATAATTTTGCCGTTTTTATCTACAAGACAATAGATATTGCCTGAATCGGGATAACTGGGAAAAAATTTCTTGGCAAAATCATTCATATTTACTCCTATACAAATCCGATTATCGGTGTGACTTTTTTCATCAACAATCCAAATGGTATTGGGCCAGTTGTCATCTTCGGGTAGATATAAGTCATTATTTTTAATATTGCAATACAAATACCCTTCCCTTTCCAGTATCTGCTTATTTCCAACGATAACAGATTGCGTATCGGTCGAAT
>JAFPAK010000268.1 GCA_017390825.1 Clostridia bacterium | reverse complement strand
TAGTATGTGCTGCGAGCAAGACCGGATAGTTTAAGCAATTCTTTTGGCGGATACTTTTGCCTTAGTTCAGAGATTATTTTTGCTTTTTGCCGTTCTCTCGCTCTTCCGCAAGAACTAAGGCACTCAGTTTTTTTAAGTATTCTATCTCCATACGAAGTCGCTGGTTTTCGGCAATTAAATCTTCCTCAACCTTTTTATCTAACTTAGGTGGTCTGCCTTTTCTTGTTCCGCTAGCGGAACAAGCTCTGCCTCGTCGTTCTTTCATTAGACCTTCGGCTCCTTCTTCCAAGTATATGCGTTCCCACCGTTGTATTTGTTTTTGATAGTTGTGTTCTTGTCCTCTGCTTATGTCCCAATACTTTCGTATGGTTTCATTGTAACTCAAATGGTGTTCTCGCATATCTATTATAACACCTATTTTGAATTCTGCACTATATACTTTATTTTTACTACCTTTTTTACGCATAAAAATATGCACCTCCAAAAGTGTCTAACTTTTGGGGTGCATATCATAAACTTTCAGCGGCGTTTTTACGTTTATCTGACTACAGATGAATGGCTATAAATATAGAATTCCTCTTGGCTCGGCATCCACTTCTTTTCCTTTGGAGGAAAAGTTGAATCGAATGCCTCAACTGCGGCGGTGTCTTCACAGCAATCGGCGGCGGTGCTTGGAATGTAAATCCACTTTCTGCCGCCGAGCACACCGGGGACAAGTTCGTAAACGAGAAGAGCTGTCGGGAAGTTGCCGTCCACGACAAAGCTTATGTTCTTCTTTTTGCAACTCACAAACCCACGGCTGACATAGTTGCTCGGATTACCGAAGCTGATGTTCACATCGTATCCCATCTTGCGTGCAACCTCAAAGGAATGCTCGATCAGTATTTTGCCGAGCTTCTGCCTCTGATACTCGGGGGCTACACATAGCGGTCCAAAGGAGAGTATTTCCTTGCGTTCTCCGTTTTCGTCCTCAAGCCAAGCCTTCGTGTACATAATGTTGCCGACGATCTTGCCGTCAAGTTCAAGCACGAATGCAAGTTCGTGAATAAAATCGGGGTGGTTTCGCATCTGATGCACATAATAATGCTCATCCGCACCCGGTTTATAGACGTTCCAAAACGCCTCACGGGTAAGTTCTTCTACTGCTTTGTAGTCTTTTTCTGTTTCTAAACGTATCGTCAAATTGTTCATTGTTAAATCCTTTCATAATTTGTTGACGCTCAAAATACGAGAGGATTGCCGAGAATGTATTTGCAAACCTCTCGTTTACAATACAATCTCTAAGGTGTTGTTTCTCAAACAGCATCCTCCAAAAATGAATTCAGGCTTCGCCTGTAAAAGTATTATAGCACTAATATATGAATTGTGCAACCGATAAGGATATGAGGTTAAAATTTGAGCCGCAGTAATCAAAGAAAAAGATATTTTGCAGACCACAGTTGATTATGTGGTCGTAAAAAATGCGATTTTTGCAAAAGTGGCGAAAAACACCTAAAAAGCATAAAAAATGACCGAAAGTGGAGGTAAAACCTCAAAATTCGGTCATTTTTTGGTCGGAGTGACAGGGTTCGAACCTGCGGCATCGACATCCCAAATGTCGCGCGCTACCAACTGCGCCACACCCCGATTTATTCAATTTTATGCTCGGATTTTTACAGAAATTCCGCAACTGTGGGACACTATGTGGTCGTAAGGCTATTATAGCATATTTTCAAAAAATATGAAAGCGGAAAAACCGCAGTATTAAAGGCTTTTTTGAGGTGTATGGGTTTTTACTTGAATTACCTATCTCACAGTCCCAAAGCAGGCGCGCTACCAACTGCGCCACACCTCGATGATGGTAGATATTAAGTTATATGGTGATAACAAATACCGTTTGCGAAAGCAATACATGCTCGCAAACGGTATTTTACCATAGATACGCTATTTTTTCAAGAGTTTTTTTCGTTTTTTCTCTGCACACACAGATTTTTTATACTGTGCCGGTATCACGGCGATTTTATTTTCACATATATTAATGGAATAACTATCATATTGATATTCGGTTGCCTCCGCTTACATCACAGACCGTTAAATCAATATGCGATAATGCTTCACAGGCGATCTTCATCTTATGAGGGATAAGATATTAGATAGTGGTCACATTCATTTACAATTTAACCTTTTCTGATTTTACTTGAAAGACCGGTAGCTTCGAGTATGGATATTATAGCAATAGCTGAAACGATTGCGACCGTGCCCTGCAAAAGATTTCCCGGAACGGAGGCAAGGGCAGGAATAAAGCCGTATAGTGCCGATTCAAACAGATAATATCCGCCTGCCATTATAAGCTCTGCAAGCACTGCACCGACAGCATAACCAACATAGACAAATCCCTTTTTACCTTTTGAGAAAGCCTTGAAAAGGGCAAAAGCGACAACTACCATTACTGCTTTGATAACAAAGGTTGCGGGCGCATATGAGGCATAACCGAGCACTATATCTGCAAGCATTGCACCAATCGCACCTCCAAGCACGCCGTAGATACCGCCGACCAGCCATGCACAAAGCAGAATAAAACAGTCGCCAAAGTTAAAATATCCAAAAGGCAACGGTACTGCAAAATATGTACCGACAAATGTTAAAGCGGCAAATAATGATGCAAATATCATTTTTAATAATGTAGAATTTTTCATAAATAATCACCTTTTTCTTGATTTTTCGGTATATGGCTATTATAATAACAAGTGGCATTATCGCAATGACCAAATTAATATAATTTTATAATGCCAGATTGAGAATTCAACTATGCTTACATATACTATGAATGAAAAAAATAAAATTCCGCTTTATGAACAGCTATATCGTAATATTAAGACAGATATTATAAACGGCAAGATAAAGTCGGGAGAAAAGCTGCCGTCGAAACGGGTGCTGTGTACACATCTCGGCATCAGCAAGGTTACGGTAGAGCACGCATATGCACAGCTTGCGGATGAGGGATATATATACAGTGTTGAAAAAAGCGGATATTTCGCCGAAAAGGTTTTTTCGCCGTCTGATTTTACACATACCGAGATCTATTATGACGATGAGAAGCCACACAAATACAAGTGTGATATTTCTTCCGGCAGCATCAATCCCGATCTGTTTCCTTTCACGGTATGGAGTAGACTGATGCGTTCTGTTATGCTTGATTTCCGTGATGAGCTTGTTCGAAAAACTCAAAGCGGCGGTGCGTATATTCTGCGTCGTGCGATATGTGAATACCTGCTTGATTTTCGTGGAATGAATGTTTTACCGGAGCAGATAATCATCGGTGCAGGAACTGAATATTTTTACAGCATACTTGTTCAGTATTTCGGCATACAAAACCACTATGCGGTCGAGGATCCCGGATACGAAAAAATAGCAAATGTGTATCGTTCAAATGGCGCTGAGGTTACATATATAAGTATGGATGATGACGGTATCGTGCCGCAGGAGCTTGAGCGGTGCGATGCGAATATTCTGCATATTTCGCCATCTCACCATTTCCCGACCGGAATCGTTACATCGATTTCACGCCGCCGTAAAATACTTGAATGGGCAAGGGAAAAGACCGGCAGATTTATAATTGAGGACGATTATGACAGCGAGTTCCGTTTTTCAGGCAGACCATTGCCGACACTGCAAAGCATGGACGGCGGCGAGAATGTTATATATATGAATTCGTTTACTAAAACGATGTGTCCCTCAATGCGTATATCATATATGGTGTTGCCAAGGTGTATAGCAAAGGACTTTATCATAGCTACCAAGATGTATTCCTGCCCTGTGCCGACATTTGAGCAGTATACTCTGGCTAGCTTTATCAGTGAAGGTTATTTTGAAAAGCATATCAACCGCACAAAAAAGCATTATCGCCGTCTGCGTGATACGCTTATAGATGAACTAAAAATACAGTTTGGTGACAATATACGAATTTGCGGTGAAAATAGCGGGCTGCATTTTCTGCTTGAGCTAAAAACTGCGCTTTCGGATGATGATATCAAGGAAAGACTGTTGAGGTGTGATGTTAAGGTGAAATGCCTGTCCGACTACTTTCATAACAGAGAAAATCGCACAGGCACATTGGTTGTCAGTTATTCAGGCATAAATGAGAATATTATCAAAGAAATTTGCCGAATTTTAGCAGAATGTATCATCTAATAATTGTTGACGAAGGATGGATATTATGTTAGAATACAAGGGTAAAATGAATCATAAAAGGTAGGTAGTATAAATGAGTAAAATTGCTTTGATAACCGACTCTGCAAGCGATATAAGCATTCTCGATGCTGAAAGATATAATATTGATGTAATTCCGTTCAAATTTACTATTGATGGTGAAAGCTTCCTCGGTACAGAGCTTGTGGATGAGGCATTGTATGAGAAAATGGAGGCAGCCGAGGGCATACCCACAACATCACAGATAACGATGTTTGACTTTTCACAGCTTTTTGAGAAGTATGCCGCTGACGGCTACACCGATCTGATAGTTACGCTTATAAACAGTGAGGGCTCGGCAACCTATAATAATGCTGTATTTGCTGCTGAGAAATTTAAAGAGAATAATTCAGATATAAACATCTATTGCATCGATTCAAAAGGATATACGGGTATGTACGGATATGCTGTTATTGAGGGTGCAAAAATGCGTAATAATGGGGAAAATGCAGATAAAATAGTTGAGTTTATTAAAGGCTGGCTTGATAAAACGGCTGTGTATTTCGGGCTTTATACATTGAAGTTTGCACGCAAATCCGGCAGAATTCCGTCTGCTGCTGCGTTTGTGGGAGATGCGCTCGGCTTAAAGCCAATAATGCGTATATGCGACCATAAGATCGTAACTCACGATAAAACAAGAGGAGATAAAAATGTTATTCCCGCAATAATCAAGCATACAATGGCTACTGCTGATACGAATGCTGATTACTGCGTGGTTTACGGAAGTGATATTGAGCTGCGTGATGAAATAATCGAAAAGGCTACAGAAGCATTTGGAAAAGAGCCGGCGTATTCCTTCCGTATCGGAGCAGCAATAGCGGCGAATGCAGGTCCTAAGGTTGTTGGATTGATAGTATCCGAGAAATAATAACTACTATTTATTTACCAATACTGCTTGACAAGGTGTTGAAAATATGATAAGATAGTTTTGAAAACGAGATGACAAAATTATCAAAATATTGGTTTACTATTTTTGTCATATAAATTAAGGACTGGTGAATGATATGAGAGAATATTGCCTTTTTACCGACAGCGGTTGTGATCTTACTGACGAGCTTATTGAAAAATGCGGTATAAGCGTTATTGAACTTGAAGCATTTGTTGATGATAAGCCTTATAAGTTGGGAGAGAGCGGTACTATTAAAGATTTTTACGATATGTTGCGTAATAAGAGCGGTTCTAAAACCTCTGCCGTTAATTTTGATACTATTGAAGGCAGATTTGAAGAGGTTTTAAAGCAGGATAAGGATATTCTTTATATCGGATTTTCATCAGGGCTCAGCGCAACTACGCAGAATGCAATGATTGCCGCTAACGAGCTTTCCGAAAAGTATCCCGACAACAAGATCTATATCGTTGATACTCTCGCAGCTTCTCTCGGTCAGGGTATGTTGGTATATCTTGCTGCTATGAAAAAGGACCGGGGCGCTGATATTGATGAAGTAAGAAATTATCTTGAAAGCATAAAGCTCAAACTTGCCCATTGGTTTACGGTTGACGATCTGTTTTTCTTAAAGCGTGGCGGCCGTGTATCAGCAACAACTGCGCTGATAGGTACTGCGCTCGGAATAAAGCCGGTGCTTCATGTTGACGATAACGGCAAGCTTATCAGCATGTCGAAAACAAGAGGAAGAAAGAACTCTATTGATGCATTGTTTGATCGTATGAAGGAAACTGCTGTTCCTGGTGAGAACGATACTGTATTTATCAGTCATGGCGATTGTCATGAGGATGCTCAGTACCTTGCCGAAAGAGTAAAAAATGAGCTTGGTGTAAAAGAAGTTATCATAGGATATGTAGGCCCTGTTATCGGCGCTCATTCAGGCCCCGGAACACTTGCATTATTCTTTATCGCAGATAAGAGATAAAATATAAATAAAAACCGAAAATCCATGGCGTGATGTCCTTAACGGACATCACGCCAACTCTATTTGCATAACGACGAGTGTTATTTGCTTCGCAAGAAATGAAAGATTTATTTTTTCAATTATCCGATAAGAACAACACCTTATTGTCGGTTTTTTTGTTTAAGCAGTTGTATTTTTTGTTTTATTGTGGTATTATAAATAAATATACAGTATAATCATATACTTTTTGCGAGGCGAAAGAATGAAAATAATTATTGTAGGCGCCGGTAAGATCGGCACCGTAATTGCTGAAAAGCTGTGCCGTGAGGGACATGATATAACCGTTATCGATAATCGTGAAGATCGTGTTAATCAGATCGGAGAGCGATTTGATATTATGGCGATACAAGGAAACGGCTCTACTTATGAGGTGCTTACCGAGGCAGGAGTTGATACCGCCAATCTGCTTATTGCCGCTACACCGTCGGACGAGCTTAATCTGCTCTGTTGCCTTATCGCCAAAAAGCTCGGTGCAAGGCATACCATAGCCCGTGTGGGAAATTCTGAATTCAACCGTGAAATACAACTTATTAAAAAGGATCTCGGGCTCAGTATGGCATTCAACCCTGAAATGGCGACCGCTGTTGAAATGACACGAATACTGCGTGTTCCGGCGGCGGTTAAGATCGACACCTTTGCAAAGGGCAGAGTCGAACTTTTAAAGGTGCGTGTTGCTACTGATTCTGCGCTCGACGGTATATCTCTTGTCGAACTTGGTACAAAGGAAACCAAGATGCTTGTATGTGCGGTCGAGCGAGGCGAAAATGAGGTGTATATCCCTTCAGGTAATTTCCGCTTACAGGCAGGCGATCTTATAAGTGTTATTGCAAAGCCGAAGGATGCTTATGCGTTTTTCAAGCACGCACATATCAATGCAGCTCCCGTGCGTCGTCTTATGCTTGTCGGCGGCGGAAAGATTGCGTATTATATTGCAAATATAATGCTTGATCTCGGCGTTTCCGTAAAGATAATAGAAAATAATCCTGCCACCTGTGAGCTGCTTGCAGACGCACTTCCGGAGGCTACTATCATTCACGGTGACGGTACTGACCGTCAGCTATTGCTTGAAGAGGGGATAACACAGACCGATGCGGTGGTATCCCTCACCGGTGTTGATGAGGAAAATATACTTATGAGCCTATATGCCGAAAAGCAGTCGGATGCAAAGGTTATAACCAAGGTAAACCGTCTTTCATTTACCGATATCGTTGCATCGCTTGAGTTATCCAGCGTTGTCTATCCGTGCCTTATCGCTGCCGAAACGGTATGCAGATATGTCCGCGCGCTTCAGAATTCAGTAGGTTCAAATGTAGAAACTCTGCACCAAATAGTTGATGGCAAGGCGGAAGCACTTGAGTTCCGTGTGAATGTTGAGTCTAAAGTGTGTAACATACCGCTGTGTGAGCTTACATTACGCAAAAACCTGCTTATAGCCACCATCAACAGAGGCGGGAAGATCATTACTCCGAGAGGTAACGATGAGATACGGCTCGGCGACACAGTCATTGTTGTAACAACTAACACAGGTCTTAACGATCTTGACGATATTCTTGAAAACAAAGGATAAGCATCATGAATAAACGCATGATTTTAAAAATTCTCGGTACAGTTGTAATTCTCGGCGGCGTATTTATGACATTGCCGATGATAGTTGCGCTGATCTATAAAGAAGAAAGCGGACTATGCTTTATACCGTCCGCTGCTTTGTCAATAGGCGTTGGTCTATTGTCAAGGCTGATAAAAACAGATAATAATCATATATCTGCTAAAGAGGGATTTGTAATTGTTTCTTTAAGCTGGATAATTCTTTCGCTTATCGGTGCTGTACCGTTTACATTGTCGGGTGAGATACCGAATTATCTCGATGCGGTGTTTGAAACGGTTTCCGGTTATACGACTACCGGTGCAAGCATCCTTAATGATGTTGAGGCCTTGAGCCACTGTATGGTATTCTGGCGCAGCTTTACACATTGGCTCGGCGGTATGGGAATACTTGTTTTTCTGCTGGCATTGTTGCCGCAGTCGGGCGGTCAGAGCATACATCTTCTGCGTGCCGAAAGCCCTGGACCAACTGTATCAAAAATGGTTCCTAAGATGCGTACATCAAGCGCTATACTGTACGGAATTTATCTTGCACTTACGGTGCTTCAATTTATATTTTATATATTTGGCGGAATGCCGGTGTTTGATGCAGTTTGCCTTGCCATTGGTACTGCGGGAACCGGTGGTTTTGCTATCAAAAACACTTCGCTTGCGGGATACAGTATGTATCTACAGGGCGTTACAACAGTATTTATGGCGTTGTTCGGCATTAATTTCTCGTTGTATTTTCTGCTCCTTCGCAAGCGGTTTAAGGCGGCATTTTCAAATAGCGAATTGAAATTCTATATCGGTATTATTTTAAGCGCCATAACGCTTATTACTGCAAATGTCTTGTATGTCGGCAAGGGAGCGGGCTCGGTTTTTAAAACACTGCATCATGTTGCCTTTTCTGTTGTATCGCTTATAACGACTACTGGTTATTGCACAGAAGATTTTAATTTGTGGCCTGAATTCAGTAAAGTGATATTGATATTGCTAATGATGACCGGAGCATGCGCAGGTTCGACCGGAGGAGGACTTAAGGTTTCTAGAGTTCTTATACTTTTAAAATCCGCTGTTATTGAGGTAAGAAGGGCGCTGCATCCGCATACCGTTCAGGCTATTAAGTTAAATGGTAAAAAGGTACAAAAGGAAAATGCAAACGCTGTTTGCGTTTATCTTATTGTATATATATCTATAATTGTGATATCAATATTGCTCATTTCGCTTGATAATCACGACACTTCAACAACCATCACCTCTGTCATTGCTACAGTAAACAATATAGGTCCGGGACTTGGTGATATAGGCCCTTCAGGGAACTTCTCTATCTTCTCACCAATGTCGAAAATTGTGTTGACTTTCGATATGCTGTTTGGCAGACTTGAGCTTTTCCCAATGCTGATACTGCTTATGCCAAGCACCTGGAGAAGACATTTGCACAGAACTAAATAAGATCTAATTTTTGAGATACCTATGGCGTCATCCTCTTTGAGGAAGGCGAGACTATAGGTATCTTTTTTATGCACTAAACACATTCAGTTATTTTTTGCAACAAATATTTTCATCTTTTACAATGGAATTGTGTGCAAATTAACGATATAATGAATTTACCCAAAATATTTTAAAAAAAGGAGAAAAAATTATGAAACTCACAAAAAGAATTTTGTGCGTAGTTTGCGCTTTAGCCATGCTTCTTGTAGCAATGCCGGTTGCTCAGATGATGACTTCAGCAGAAACTGCAAACATTGGTTGGAATGTGATGTTCGATTGGGAGAACGAGGGCTCACATGGCGATATCGTAACCACAACCGCAACAACAGCTAAAGACCAGAAAACAACTATTGGTGTCCGTGAAATTGATCAATATACAGGCACGGCAACAGACTTTACCTTCATTGAAGGCAGCAAGAAGGCAGTTTGGTTCTACAACTCAAAAGCCAATATATCTTCAAGTGCACCTTCAACAGGCGAAGCACCTGCAACAATTGATCTTGTTCCAGCACAGTTGGAAAAGGCAACTGACCTCAGAGTGAATCTTCACAAGAAGCCTACAACATACACTACTGAAAATATTTATTTCGGTGCTGTTATTGGTGGCGTAACATATTATCATATTCTTGACAAGGCTGCTTACACAACAAATGCTGCATATTTCAGCTTTGTTGGTCAGACACTTACAAGTCTTGCTGACGGTTCAACAAAAACCGTAACAGCTGCTGATATCCCGAACTTTACAAAGCTTGCTGGCTGGGTTGAGACTGAGGGCTATTCAGCACTTCTTATCGATAATGTAGAGTATTACGGCGAAGAAGTAGAAGCACCGACAACTACAACAGTACCAACTACAGCTTCAACAACTAAGAAGGTAAGCGTATTTGATAATACCATCTATAAGCTCGAAGCTCGCAGTGCTGATTGCACATCAAAATCTACAATTACAAATAATGCAGACGGCAGTATTTCTATTCAGTTCCCTGATGATGTAAGATCAACACAGAATCAGATTCAGTTCTATACAGATCATCTTGATAAGGATGCTATCATTGCAGCAGGCAACAAGATGAAGGTAGACTTTACTCTTGATGAGTGCTGGACAAACACAAACTACTCTACTGATCATGCAAGCACAAATGTTGCTTCATTCAAATCAGTAAATCTGGGCGGTAACTTTAGTACAGGCGATACTAAGTATGCAGTTGGCAAAACATATACCGCTGAAGTTGATATGTCAAGTGTTGACTGGACAAAGAATAATTTTGTTCAGCTCATGATCGAGAACTATCAGAATGTAATGCTCGGTACAGATGTAACCTTTATGCTTTATGTTGAGAAAGAGGATACAGACACAACCACAACAACCGAGGCTGCAACAACCGAGGCTACAACAACCGAGGCTGCAAC
>JAFPAK010000267.1 GCA_017390825.1 Clostridia bacterium | reverse complement strand
TCTATCGAATATACCCGTGAAAACTATGATCCGTATTACAGCTATTACGGAGATGATTTCTATTTTGAAGACGGCGAAGAGTATTATTACACTTATCAGACGGTGCAGATCTATACTGAAAAACGCAGCGAAAAGCGTATTATAAAGCTTAAAGAGGACGAAAGAGAGAAACTTCTCAATACATATGAGAAGATGCCCGGTGTTTACAATGCTTTCCGTACTTTGCCCGAGGAAAATGACTATCTTACATTCCAGCTTGATTATGAAACCTTCTCTGATGATGAGTTTGCAAGTAAGGTATATTCGGCAATAAAAAAGGACTTAAAAGAGCTTACGTTTGCAGAGCTTTGTGACTATTATCAGGGTAACGTTTCCACCTATCTCGGATATGATGCATTTGTTTCAATGTACGATTTCATTGACGGTCAAAAATATCAGCTGTTTTTCCCCATTAACGAATATACTCCCGGCGCGCTGGAGATCGTGTGCAACGGCATCAATGCACAGAACAGCATGAAGGTAGACGACATTATCTCCTTCTATGAAAACAAATATGATGATTGCTGGAACGAAAACGGATATTATACAGATTCATGTTATGAGGCTATGTATTTAAAGGATTCAAACGCCGTTGCAAAGCAGATCCTCGGTGAGGCTTATATCGAGGAGACTGCTTACAGTGTCGAGTTCTATCTTGAAGAGGGCGAAGGAGAAATTTTTGCAGAATATCTTAGATCGGTAAGAAATCAGGCTCTTGATTCCAACGTGGGCTTCATATATGTTTCATGCAGCGATTACGGCGAAACTGAGAGTGAATATATGGAATACTGCTTTGCATTAGACACGGATGCTTTACCCGAAGGTGTGATAGAATGTTCCAAATATGAGTAATAAAAAATAAGGGGCGACCGGTTTTATTCGCCTTTGGCGAGAGTTATTTGCTTTTGCAAGTTTTGGCGGCGAATAAAATACCATTAAAACCGACAAGTTTTAATATCACTTTTAAATTAAATCTTGTTTTGAGTCGGTAAAATGGTTTCAGGTTCTAAAAACAAGTGGAATTTGGCGCTTAAATTCCCTGCTTGTCAAAATTTAAGACAACAAAGAAAACGATGTGTAGAAAATTTCTACACATCGTTTTTACTGTTCTCAAGAACCTTGCTCTATCCGACCGCCCCTTATTACATCACATAAAAACCAAAGGACCGTGGTATTTAGCTTATATTACAGCACCTCTGCCATATCCAGCACAAGCTGTTTTGTTTTCTCCCAGCCAAGGCACGGATCGGTGATGGATTTGCCGTAAACACCGCCGTCGATCGGCTGGCAGCCATCCTCAATATAGCTTTCGATCATAAAGCCTTTGACAAGCTGTTTAATATGCTCATTCTGACGGCGTGAGTGCGCCGAAAGCATTTGCCACCAGCACTCCCTCTCCGTTAACAAAGCCGTGTATAAACGAAACCACCATCGAATTAAAACTGGTCGTGCTGTTAACTGCGGCAAAAGCATCTGCCGAAACAAATCTTTCGACAATTATCATATCAGTAATGGAATATAGCTGATTTATCAGAACCGAAACAAGCATCGGGACAAACATTTTGAATATTTGCCGATTTATACTTCCGTTTGTAAGATCTCCTGCCATACAGCGCATCTCGAGTGTCCAATCATCGAGTGCATTTTACAACTGTTGAGCAAAATTTGCAAGTAAATACAGACATATTTTTAAAAATGGCACAATAATCAAATAAATTGTATATTAACTATGAATTTTAAACGAAATTGAAACCCTGCTGTTGAAATTAGCAAAAAGATTTGATATAATTGTTGTACAAAAACAATAGGAGAGAATGTTTATGAAAATCAAAAAAATATTGGCCATCCTTATGGCAGTATTAATTTTCGTTTCGGCATGCGCTGTTTCGGCTTCAGCTACTTCGACAGTTGAGTATGTCGGCTACGAAGAGGTTGCTTATAATATGGAAGAGCTTTTTGATTCAATGCGTTTGCTTGGCAGAGCTGTTATGAACGGAACTAAGCTCGGTATGGCTATGAACGGCTCCGGCTTTGAATTTAAGGCGATTTGCGAGGGTGATATTACCTTGCGCCTTACATCTTCAGCTTCGGGTTATATCAAAATAATTGTTGACGATGATTACGACAACGCTTTCCGTGTAACTATCGACGGTCCGGGGAGATTTGTTGTTGATACAAATATGGCACCGGGACTTCATACAATTCAGGTAGTGCGTGCAACCGAGTTCAACAAAGGCGAATTCATGATCCGCTCTATTGCTATTTGTGGTGAAAAATACGGCGCTCCGCCAGCTGAAAAGGGTATGAAGCTTGAATTTTACGGCGATTCTCTTACCGCAGGCTACGGCAATATTGCAACCGGCAGTGGCAAAGGTGGCTGGCAGTATCAGGACGGGACCCTTACCTACGCTGCCTTCTGCGCTCGTGAGCTTGATGCCGATTACAGCGCAATTGCGGCTTCAGGTCACGGAATTACAACCGGCTTCTCATCACGTAGTCAATTAATTTCAACCTATTGGGACAAAACCGGTGTAACAGGCTTTGATTGGGACTTTTCTTATGACGCTGATGTTGTTGTAATTAACCTCGGTACCAATGACCAGAGTTATTTTACCAACAGCAAAACTCAATGTAATGAGGAAGAATTTAAAACCAATGCCCGTGCGCTGATTGACGGAATTTTAAGTCACAACAGTGATTGTAAAATGTATTGGATTTATGGTATGGCTTATCTTGCAGATAACGATTATCACAGCATCGTTACATGGCTTGGTGATCTTGCCGACGAGTACGACTGCCTTGACTTGTTGTATATCTCAACCGGTGCTTCAGGTGGTGACGGACATCCGACAGTTGCTCAGCATCAGGCAGCAGGTAAGATACTTGTTGATGTAATCAGGAAGTACTATACCGACAACGGTCTTGAATTTCCTGAAAATCCCGAAGACCCGTTGCCCCCGCCGTCTTATCAGATAGGTGACTGCAACGGTGATGATGCTATCAACGGTAAAGACGTGCTTGCACTCCGTAAGTATATCGTAAATCTTATCGGCGATGATGAAATTGTGCTTAAAGCTGCAGACTGCAACGGTGACGACGCTATCAACGGTAAAGACGTTTTACAGCTTCGCAAATATATTGTTGGTTTGATAAATGAATTCTAATCTCAAAAGTTTAATACTTTAACTGATTGCCCGACCTCTAAAATATGAAGTCGGGCATCTTTTTTATCCGCCTGAAACTTTGCTGACTTTTGAGAGTAAAGTAATTAATTGATTTACTAAAATTGATGTAAAAAGCTGCTTTGGCGAAAGGCTTCAAAGCAGCTTTTTATCTTTTTATGATTTTTTAAACGAACAGGTAATCCTTTATCAGCAAAGCTCTTGCTGGTGTCGCTTCTACGCCGTCAATCTTCAACGGTACTGCGCAAAAAACCGTTGCCCCGTCCGGTATAAAGTGCGACGGAACGGCTTTTGCAGAATATCTTGAAACCGTGAGAGACAAAACTCCCGATTTCAGTGAGGCCTTCATATATATTTCATGCGGCAATTACGATGAACATTAAAATGACTATAGGAACTACTGCTTTGCAATAGATATTGAAGCTTTGCCGGAAGGCATAATGGTTGTATATTAATAAAAGTAATAAACAAAAACCACAGGTATTCCTGTGGTTTTTACTTTTGTTACAGCACCTCTGCCGTATCCAGCACAAGTTGTTTGGTTTTCTCCCAGCCAAGGCACGGGTCGGTGATGGATTTGCCGTAAACACCGCCGTCGATCGGCTGGCAGCCGTCCTCAATATAGCTTTCGATCATAAATCCTTTGACAAGCTGTTTGATATGCTCATTCTGACGGCGTGAGTGCAGAACTTCCTTGCAGATGCGTATCTGCTGTAAATACTGCTTTCCGGAATTGGAATGGTTACAATCCACGATCAGCGCCATGTTCTGAAGATTTTTCGCTTTATACATCTCATAAAGCAGGTTAAGGTCTTCATAATGATAATTAGGTATCCACTGACCGTGCTTGTTTACAGAGCCTCGGATGATAGCGTGGCACAAGGGATTTCCGTCAGTCGAGATCTCGTTTCCGCTGTATATAAAGGTGTGTGAGGACTGTGCCGCAACAATTGAATTGAGCATAACTGAAAAGTCGCCGCTGGTGGGATTTTTCATGCCCACCGCCATGTCGATGCCGCTTGATACAAGACGGTGCTGCTGATTTTCGACCGAACGGGCACCTATGGCAATGTAAGACAGCACATCATCAAGATAACTGTAGTTTTCAGGATAAAGCATCTCATCCGCACATGAAAGCCCGCTCATTTCAATAGCCTTTGTATGGAGCTTGCGGATAGCAATAAGTCCTCCAAGCAGGTCGGGCTTTGCGTTGGGATCGGGCTGATGCACCATGCCCTTGTAGCCTTCGCCGGTGGTTCTCGGCTTATTTGTATAAATTCTCGGTATCATCAGTATCTTATCACTCACCTGCTCCTGCAACGAGGCAAGACGCTCGATATAATCAAGCACCGAGTCCTCCTTGTCGGCAGAGCAAGGACCTATAATGAGTATGAATTTATCACTTTTGCCCTCAAGAACAGCTTTTATCTGCTCGTCTCTTTTCTGCTTTGCTGCCTTTGCGGTTGAAGACAACGGATAATCCTTCTTTATCTCATCGGCAGACGGAAGCCGACGCAAATAGTTCATTCCCATAAATAAACCCCTCAAAAAAATCAAGTTGATGTGCAAGATATTATACAACACAAAGTGTTAAATGTCAAATCTACTTAAAAATATGATAATTTAATGTTTACAAACGGCGAAGAATTGGTTATAATTAAATAGATTATTTGATAATGAGGTAATATGCATTATGGATAAAAAATATGTAGCGCTCACATTTGATGACGGTCCCAATAATGTTGTGACCCCGCTGGTGCTGGATGCACTCGAAAAATACAGCATTCCTGCAACATTTATGCTGGTTGGCAGAAATATTAAGGATGATGTTAAGGATGTGATGCAGCGGCAAAAAGCACTTGGCTGCGAATTTGCAAATCACGGCTTCAATCATTTGCATATGACCGCACTTTCATCTGATGAACGAAAGGCAGAGATAGAAAAAACACAAAATCTTGTCGAAAAATACACCGGATGCATACCAAAGGTGTTCCGCCCGCCGTATATTGATGTTGACGAGGATTTGTTGAAAAGCACGGGGCTGATACCGGTATGCGGTCTCGGTTGTTCCGACTGGGATAAAAATGTGGATAAAGACCGCACTGCATCGGAAATGATAAAGAATACACGCCCCGGTCACATTATGCTGCTGCATGACAGCGACTATAATGCAAAGACTGCCTATGCGCTTGATGATATAATCCCTGCGCTGAAGTCAAAGGGATATGAGTTTGTAACGGTGTCGGAGCTGTTTAAGTTGTATAAGGTCACACCGGTTGCCGGAAAAATGTATACTAATGTATTGGAGGATAACTAATGAGAAGAATATCTAACCCTGTAATAACTGTTATTAAGTATGTATTTTCATTCGTACTGATGTTTATTTTGTTCTGGTTTATGCTGCCGCCGCTTAATCTCCGCAGCGGTGAATTCTGGAGCTATGTTATCAACTGCATTATTATTTTTGTGGTAGTGCACGCATTTTCATATATTGTTATATTTATCAGATCGCTGCAATCGGTCGGCGGATATGACCGCAGGGAAAAATTCAGTATTAAAAAGCTGGGCATACCGGCGATTGTTGCAGTAGGTCTTGCAGTAGTGTTGATCGTTTTTTCAATGGTAATGAACCTTGTCGGCGCTGAAATCTTCAATGCAGGCAGATATAATCAGCTTCTCACGCTTTCAGACGGTGACTTTTCCGAAGATGTTGCGGAGCTTAAAATGTCGCAGATACCGGTCGTAGACCGTGATACCTCCGTGGCTCTTGGTAAGCGAAAGCTCGGTGAAATGTCGGATCTTGTTTCACAGTTTGAGATAGCAGAGAATTATACACAGATAAACTACAATGAAGTACCGACCCGTACAACACTGCTTGAATACGGTGATGTTATCAAGTGGTTCAACAACCATGGTGACGGCATACCCGGATATCTTCGTGTTGATATGACAACTCAGGAGGTCGAGCTTGTCCGTCTTTCAGAGGGCATCAAGTACTCCGAAAGTGACTATTTTATGCGAAATATAAACCGCTATCTGCGTTTTAACTATCCTACCAAGATTTTTGATAACCTCTCCTTCGAAATAGATGACGACGGCAATCCCTATTGGGTCGCATCGGTAGTTGAGTATAAGATCGGCTTCTGGAGCGGTAAGGATATCGGCGGTGCGGTGCTTGTCAATGCCGTGACCGGTGAGCATCAGTATTATGAGCTTGACGAGATACCGCAGTGGGTCGATCAGGTGTATGATGCGGATATGATAATCAATCAGCTTACCTACAACGGTAAGTACCGTTCGGGATATTTCAATTCTATTTTCGGTCAGAAGGGCGTGCTTGCACCTACCGAGGGCTACAATTATCTTGCTATTGATGATGATGTATGGCTTTACACAGGTATGACATCAGTTGTAAGTGATGAGTCGAATGTCGGCTTCGTGCTTGTAAATCTGCGTACCAAAGAAGCAAAATATTATGAAGTACCCGGCGCAGAGGAATATTCTGCAATGGAATCAGCAGAGGGTCAGGTGCAGGAAAAGAATTATACTGCAACCTTCCCGATACTGCTTAATGTATCAGACAGACCGACCTACTTTATGTCACTTAAAGATGATGCTGGTCTTGTCAAGATGTATGCATTCGTTGATGTTCAGCAGTATCAGATAGTCGGCACGGGTAGCTCGGTAGACGAGGCAAAGGCAGACTATATCAAGAAGCTCGGCAGTGAAAACATAGAGGTAACCAATGATAACCCCGATGTTGTCACAAAGACAGTTGAGGTGACCGTATCCGATGTTGCAACTGCGGTAGTCGGCGGTAATACGAAGTATTATATTAAGACCGATAACGGCACATTTATTGTTGATATCACCCTGTCATCTGATCTGCCTTTTGTAAGCAGTGGTGATAAAGCGGTCGTTACCATCAAAACCTCAACGGAAGAAACATCAGCAGATATCTCCGAAGAGATCGTCGGATTTAAACTCAAATGAGCATCAAAGCAGTAATTTTTGATATGGACGGGGTGCTGGTGGAGAGTGAGGTACGTAATTATAAAGCCAAGCTTGAGGTGCTCAGCCGCTTCGGCGTAAGCTTTGATTACGATTACTATTCACAGTTCCCCGGCAATTCAAATTTATATGTGTGGAATAAAATAAAGTCCGATTTCGGCATAACGGAGGACACAAAAAAGCTTGATGCGCTTGACAGCGAAGCAAGACGGACGCTTATTAAAAAAGAGGGTCATATCGCCGTTTGCGGTGCAGTTGAGCTTGTGCGCCGTACCGCACAAAAGTTTCCGATAGCACTTGCCTCCGGTTCGCCTATGTGGATAATCGAGGATGCAATGAAGTCTGTCGGTCTTTACGAACTGTTTTCGGCACGCATATCAGGTGAAGATATGAAACGCTGTAAGCCTTATCCCGATATATTTCTTGCGGCTGCAAAGGCACTTGGCGTTAAAAGTGACGAGTGCGCCGTTATCGAAGACTCCGCAAACGGAGTTGCAGCGGCAAAAGCGGCAGGTATGTTCTGTGTCGGCTTTGTAAATGAAAATTCAGGTCATCAGGATCTATCATCAGCCGATATGATTATAAACAAACTTAATATGTTGGATTTTTCAACATTGAATTAAACTACAATAAAGGACGGTCACAAAACAATGGCAAAAGAACTTGCAAAGACTTATGAACCCCAAGAGGTTGAGTCGCGTACATATGATTTTTGGCAAAAGGGCGGATGGTTCAAGGCAAAGCCTGATAAATCAAAGAAACCCTATACGATCGTTATGCCGCCTCCGAATGTAACTGCACAGCTGCATATGGGTCATGCGCTTGATAACACATTGCAGGATATTCTCATCCGCTACCGCAGAATGCAGGGTTATTCTGTTCTATGGCTTCCCGGTACAGACCACGCTGCTATTGCAACCGAAGCTAAGATCGTTGCAGCAATGGCTGAGGAGGGCATCACAAAAGAGGATCTCGGCCGTGACGGATTTATGAAGCGTGCCTGGGAGTGGAAGGAGCATTATGCAGGCAGAATTATCGGTCAGCTCAAAAAGATAGGCTCTTCCTGCGACTGGTCAAGAGAGCGCTTTACTATGGATGAGGGCTGCTCTGCCGCTGTTAATGAGGTGTTCTGCCGACTTTACGAAAAAGGTCTTATCTACCGTGGTGAGCGTATAATCAACTGGTGTCCGCACTGTCTTACATCTATCTCAGATGCAGAGGTGGATTATGAGGAACAAGCCGGAAAGTTCTGGCATCTTCGCTATAAGCTTTCAGATGGCAGCGGATATGTTGAGCTTGCTACAACCCGTCCCGAAACCCTACTGGGTGATACGGCCGTTGCAGTAAATCCGAAGGACGAGCGCTATAAGGATATCATCGGTAAAACCGTTGTTCTTCCGCTTGTCGGTAGAGAGATACCTGTTGTGGCAGATGATTATGTAGAAATGGATTTCGGTACAGGCGTTGTAAAAATAACACCGGCTCACGATCCTAACGATTTTGAAGTTGGTCTGCGTCATGAACTGCCGATAATCAATGTAATGACACCCGATGCAAAGATAACCGCTGACTATCCTAAGTATGCAGGTATGGACAGATACGAGGCAAGAAAGCAGATAGTTGAGGATCTTGAAGCAGAAGGCGCACTTGTTAAGATTGAGGATCATGTTCACAATGTAGGCACCTGCTACCGTTGTGCAACCACCGTTGAGCCGAGAGTATCAAAGCAGTGGTTTGTTAAGATGAAACCGCTTGCAGGTCCTGCTATTGATGCAGTAAAGACGGGCGAAACAAAATTCGTGCCCGAGCGTTTTGAAAAGATTTATTTCCATTGGCTTGAAAACATCCGTGACTGGTGTATTTCCCGCCAGCTTTGGTGGGGACATCGTATTCCTGCATATTATTGCGACGAGTGCGGCGAGATAATGGTATCAAAGGATGCAGTTTGCAAGTGTGCAAAGTGCGGCTCTGATAAGGTCACACAAGATCCCGATACACTTGATACATGGTTCAGCTCAGCACTTTGGCCGTTCTCAACGCTTGGTTGGCCGGATGAAAACAGCGAGGACTTTAAATACTTCTATCCCACAAACACACTTGTTACCGGTTACGATATCATTCCGTTTTGGGTAATGCGTATGATGTTCTCCGGTATCGAGCAGACAGGACAGGTTCCTTTTGATACCGTGCTTATCCACGGTCTTGTAAGAGATGCACAGGGCAGAAAGATGTCGAAATCACTCGGCAACGGTGTTGATCCGCTTGGTGAGATCGAAAGATACGGCGCAGACGCTCTGCGTTTCACTCTTGCTACGGGTAACAGCCCCGGAAACGATATGCGTTATTCACCTGAGCGAGTTGAAGCGTCACGCAATTTTGCAAATAAGCTCTGGAATGCGGCTCGCTTTATTCTTATGAATCTTGGCGAAGACGAAAAGGCGGCGCACATACCCGACGGTTTACAGATCGAGGATAAGTGGATACTTTCAAAATTCAACACACTCGTTAAGGAAGTAACGGAAAATCTTGATCGCTTTGAGCTTGGCCTTGCTGTTGCAAAGCTTTATGACTTTATTTGGGATGTATTCTGCGATTGGTACATTGAAATTGCAAAGATCCGCTTCAACACCGAAACCGGCAATACTGCAAGAGCGGTACTCGTTTATGTTATTGACGGAGTATTGAAGCTTCTCCATCCGTTTATGCCGTTTATCACAGAGGAGATATGGCAGAGCATTCCGCATGAGGGCGAAAGTATTATGATATCGCCGTGGCCGCTTTACAGTAATGCCCTCGGCTTTGCGGCGGATGAAAAGGAATTTGAGCGTGTTATTGCAGCAGTTCGTGCTATCCGCAATCGCCGTGCAGAAATGAATGTTGCACCTTCAAAGAAAGCGGCTGTATATATCGCAACTTCATTTAAGGATACATTTAATTCTTGCCGTGCAGTAGTTGCAAAATTGGCAAGCGGCAGTGAGGTATCGGTTGACGATGCTTTTGCACTCGAAAATGCGGTTACTGTTGTAACTGACGACGCAAAGATATATATGCCTCTCGGCGAGCTTGTTGACTTTGCAGCAGAAGCAAAGCGTCTTACCAAAGAGCGTGACGATATTATGAAAAAGCTCACTATCACCGAAAACAAACTTAATAACCCCGGCTTCCTTGCAAAAGCACCTGAGGCGGTTATTGAGGAGCAAAAAGCGAAAGCAGTCGTTATGCGTGAGCGTATTGCGCTTATCGACCAGGAACTCAGTAATCTTAAATAAGTATTAAAAAGGCGGTGATATCACCGCCTTTTTGAAAGGATATTTTATGAATGCCGTAGATTATATCAATTCGTTTTTAAAATTCGGCTCAAAACCCGGGCTTGAGCGCATCTCAAATCTTTTAAAGCTGCTCGGTAATCCCGAAAAGGATTTAAAATTTATCCATGTCGCAGGTACAAACGGCAAGGGCTCGACCTGCTGCTACATATCAAATATTCTGCGCGCGGCAGGCTACAAGGTTGGCATGTTTATCTCGCCCTATGTTCTTGAATTCCGTGAGCGTTTTCAGATAAACGGTGAAATGATACCGTATGATGAGCTTGAGAGCATCACACAAATGGTAAAGGCTGCGGTCGATACACTCGATGATGAGATGATGGTCACGGAATTTGAACTGATAACGGCGATAAGCTATATATATTTCAAGCAGAATAAATGTGATGTTGTGGTGTTGGAAGTCGGGCTTGGCGGAATGTACGATTCCACTAATACAATAGATACTCCGTGCTGCTCGGTCATCACCTCAATCTCCTTTGACCATACTGCGATCCTAGGCAATACTCTGTCGGAAATTGCGGCGCAGAAATGCGGAATTATCAAACAGAGCGGCAGGTGCGTAAGCTATCCTGTCCAAAGCGATGGAGCGATGAGTGTGATAAAGTCTGTGGCAAGGGAAAAGCAAAATACTCTTGTGGTGCCTGATTTAAATTCGCTTGCTGTTTCGGACAACGGTATTTTTGGAAGTGCCGTGCGATATAAGGGATTGGATTTTTCCCTCAGAATGGCAGGTAAGTTTCAGCCATATAACGCTGTTGTCGCAATTGAGGCAGTGAAACTTTGCGGTCTTTGCATCAGTGATGAGCAGATAAGGGAGGGGCTTTCAAATTCCGTATTTCCTGCAAGATGCGAGCTGATAAATAATGACCCGATCATTATTCTTGACGGTGCTCACAATCCCGATGGTGTTACAGCGCTTGCTCGATTGATTGAAAACCTGCCTTGCTCCCCTATCGGTGTTATGGGAATGATGGCGGATAAGGATATTGATGCTGTTATGGAGATAATCGCTCCGCTTCTCTCGAAAATATATTGTGTAACTCCTAAAAACCCGCGTTCCATCTCGGCACAGGAGCTGTGTAGGATAGCATCACGCTATACCGAAGCGATAGCATTTTCGGATACCGAAAAAGCGGTCACGGAAGCAAGAAATGAAAACAAACCGCTCGTTGTGTGCGGCTCGTTCTATCTTGCAAGTGAAGTCCGCCCATGGCTTATCGGATAGAATAAATAAAGTCTGACAGAGTTCATCTGTCAGACTTTTAAGCTTTTTATATGGCGCATCACATGCACCGTCTTTTTAAAGACGACCGTTATTTATCATATCTTCAAGTTTCGTTTTTTGTTGCCTGTCGGCATTGCGCCATGCTTTTACAAGCTGCGTTTCAGACATCATGAGTCCGCTTGAACGAGCCGGTACTCCGAGCAGGCTGTCTGTACTGATGCCGAAGGCTTTTGATACAGCGATAATAATTTCCGCTTCACTCATCGGTGCAGCATCTTCAAATCCGCATCTTTCATATATCTCATTTTCAGATACATTCAGCCGGTTCGACAGCAATTTCAGCAATTCCGAATTCTTTGACATTCTTTTTCTCCATATCGTTAAAATGTTAGTTTAACCAACATTTTTTGAAAATTATACCCCAATAATTTGTATTTGTCAACATATATACATATTCTATATAAGGCTTATATTTATCAAAACGAAAAAATTTTGCAATTTTAAAAAATTTATGTTGACAAATAGCCTGCGATAATATAAAATAAAAAGGCTAATGTAAACTCGGTAAATGGGCTTATATCAAGCAAAAAGTAAATTGAAAGGAGAAATGTCTGAAATGCCTACCTTTAACCAGTTGGTACGCACAGGTCGTGAAACATCTGTTAAAAAGTCAAAGGCACCTGCTCTTAATAAGGGTTTCAACTCTAAAAAGCGTGTTGCAATTGACCAGAGCTCACCCCAGAAGCGCGGCGTTTGTACTGCAGTAAGAACTATGACACCGAAAAAGCCGAACTCAGCTTTGCGTAAAGTTGCCCGTGTTCGTCTTTCAAACGGTATCGAAGTATCTGCATACATTCCGGGTATCGGCCACAATCTTCAGGAGCACTCTGTTGTTCTTATCCGTGGCGGCCGTGTAAAGGACTTGCCTGGTGTTCGTTACCACATCATTCGAGGCACACTTGATACACAAGGTGTTGCAAAGAGAATGCAGAGCCGTTCAAAATACGGTGCAAAGCGTCCGAAGAAATAAGAGAGGCGCAAAAATTTACTCATATGATAAATCATCTTGCACTGCTGCAAAATGCAGCAAGGCAGTTATATATAATATATGTATGGCTGCTTGGTGCCACGGGATTATCACTCGAGTACCTATGATATCATTACTATGAAGGAGGGAAGCGAAGTGCCAAGAAGAGGCCAAATCGCTAAGCGTGACGTATTACCGGATCCGATGTATAATTCAAAGCTTGTAACACGTCTTATCAACAACATTATGCTTGACGGTAAGAAGGGTGTTGCACAGAAGATCGTTTACGGTGCATTTGAAATCGTCGCTGAGAAAACAGGCAAGGATGCTCTTGAAGTTTTCGAACAGGCTATGGAAAACGTTATGCCGCAGTTGGAGGTTAAAGCTCGCCGTGTAGGTGGCTCAACTTACCAGGTACCGATGGAAGTTCGTCCTGAAAGACGTCAGACATTGGGATTGCGTTGGATAACAACATACAGCCGTGCTCGTTCTGAAAGATCAATGAAAGAGCGTCTTGCAAATGAGATTCTTGATGCGCTCAACGGAAACGGCGGCGCAGCTAAGAAGCGTGAAGATACACATCGTATGGCAGAAGCAAACAAAGCATTTGCACATTACAGATGGTAATTTAACTGTAAGAATATTGATTTTTACAACTTTCAAAAGGAGAACAAAGAATGCCAAGAAAAGTTTCGCTTGAAATGACAAGAAATATTGGTATTATGGCTCATATCGACGCCGGCAAAACAACCACCACTGAGCGTATCCTGTTCTACACAGGTATCAACCATAAGATCGGTGAAACACATGACGGCGCTGCTACTATGGACTGGATGGAGCAGGAGCAGGAGCGTGGTATTACTATCACCTCTGCAGCTACTACTTGCTTCTGGAAAGACCATCGTATCAATATTATTGACACTCCCGGACACGTTGACTTCACAGTTGAAGTTCAGCGTTCACTGCGAGTTCTTGACGGATCGGTTACAGTTCTCTGTGCAAAAGGCGGCGTAGAGCCCCAGTCCGAAACAGTTTGGAGACAGGCTGACGAGTACAATGTACCCCGTATGATCTATGTTAATAAGATGGACATCATGGGTGCAGACTTCTATCGTGTTATGGATATGGTTAAAGAGCGCTTCCGTTGCAATGCTGTTCCGATTCAGCTTCCGATAGGATCGGAGGATACCTTCAAGGGTATCATTGACCTTATCAACAACAACGCAGTTGTTTATTA
This sequence comes from Clostridia bacterium, assembly GCA_017390825.1. Next base: position 1,273 of record JAFPAK010000267.1, on the reverse strand, counting down.
TGATGACCTTGGTAAGGATGTTCGTATTGAGGAAATTCCCGAAGATATGAAGGAACTTGCTGAGAAATACCGCAACGAGCTTATTGAGCACGTTGCAGAGCAGGATGACGAGCTTCTTGAGAAGTTCTTCGGCGGCGAAGAACTCACTGTTGATGAGATCAAGAAGTGCATCCGTAAATCAACCATCGCAGGCACAATGGTTCCTGTTGTTTGCGGTACATCTTACCGTAACAAGGGTGTTCAGCCGTTGCTTGACGCTGTTGTTGATTTCATGCCTGCTCCTACAGATATTGAAGCTATCAAGGGTGTAAACCCAGATACCGATGAGGATGAAGTAAGACATTCATCAGACGATGAGCCGTTCGCAGCTCTCGCATTCAAGATCGCAACCGACCCGTTCGTAGGTAAGATCTGTTACTTCCGTGTATATTCGGGTAAGGTTGATGCAGGACAGAGCGTTTACAACTCTGTTAAGGATTCAAAAGAAAGAATGGGTCGTATCCTTCAGATGCACTCAAATCACCGTGAGGATATCGAAACCTGCTATGCAGGCGATATCGCTGCTGCTGTTGGTCTTAAGAACACAACAACAGGTGATACTCTTTGTGATGAGAAGCATCCTGTTATTCTTGAATCAATGAACTTCCCTGATCCGGTTATCCGTGTAGCTATCGAGCCCAAGACCAAAGCAGGTCAGGAAAAGATGGGTATTGCCCTTTCAAAGCTTGCAGAAGAAGATCCGACCTTCAGAGCTTACACTGATGAAGAAACAGGTCAGACCATTATCGCAGGTATGGGTGAGCTTCACCTCGAGATCATCGTTGACCGTTTGCTCCGCGAATTCAAGGTTGAAGCAAACGTAGGTGCTCCGCAGGTTGCTTATAAAGAGACCATTCGTCAGAAGGTCGATCACGAAACTAAGTACAAGCGTCAGTCCGGTGGTTCAGGTCAGTTCGGTCACGTTAAGATCATCCTTGAGCCGAACGAGTCAGGCAAGGGCTATGAGTTTATCAATGCCGTTACCGGTGGTGCAATTCCGAAGGAATTCATCGAGCCTGTTAACCAGGGTATTCAGGGTGCTATGCAGAACGGTGTTCTTGCAGGTTACAACGTTGTTGACGTTAAGGTTACACTTTACGACGGTTCTTACCACGAGGTTGACTCCTCTGAAATGGCATTTAAGATCGCAGGATCTATGGCATTCAAGGAGGCTATGAGAAAGGCTAACCCCGTTCTCACAGAGCCTATTATGAAGGTTGTTACCGTTACTCCC
>JAFPAK010000266.1 GCA_017390825.1 Clostridia bacterium | reverse complement strand
CTCCGAGCCGGACAAGTTGTTCTTCAAGTTAGAAGAAGCAGAAGCGATTATATCAGCATTTGAAAATCTCAATTACCGTGAGCGTGCAATGATTTCGGCACATCTTGGCTTTTGTATGGAATGTTATGCTACTCATTTCTACGATAAAGACGATTTGGATGAGGACGGCAAACCAATACGAAAACCAATCCCCGAAGAAGCCTTTATTGACATAGCCATCGATCACGGCTTGACATCACCCGATACCGCTGACAAAACATACCGCAAGGCACTCGGCAAAATAAAAAAGGAACTCCAAAAGAAAGATATATTCTAAAATAAAAAAGGTGACAACCTGAATGTAACACATTCGAGTTGTCGCCTTGTTATTTATTCTATCAATTACTATCCTGGACAGCGTTGCAACGCACTGTGACACGGCTACCGCCACCTAAGGTGCAAGTATATAAGGAAAGATCAAAACCGCTTGTAATCATTTCTTTTGTTGCATTTTTAGGCAGGGTTTCCAAAATAACAACTTCGTAGTAATGTACTGTTCCGCTTACGTCGGTAAAAACAACAATATCACCTGCTTGCAGTTTGGAAAGTCTACCAAAGTGTGATTTATAGTTATGAGCGGCGATAACAAAATCCTTTTCATAATAAGACCCGTAATAATGACACGGAGCCTTCTTTAACTTTGCATAGCTCCAGTCTGTCAAAACGGGCAGTTCCAAATCTAAAACAGGCACAGAGAGAATGCCAATACAATCATAACCGTCCACTTCTACAGTTGTCATTTTCGTATCATTTAGCAATGGCTGTTCCGATTGTTCTTCATTGATTATGCTTTGAACATCCTCAAGAAAATCTTGGGCAACATCCTTCGCATTCATATCTTCCCACCGATTGTATGCTACAAAGCCTATGGCACTCAGTATGCAAAGGACACCAAGGAAAACACAGATTACACCTATCCATTTACGCATTTGTTTCCCTCTTTTTCTGCAAGAGCACAATCCCTGACGCAATTAAAAGCATGCCGCTAATTGCAAGTACAGGAATTGGCCACATCAACTGACCGGTTTGAATTAAGGTTGAGGTATTTGTAACTGTGAAAACATAATCGTTTTGCATGTAGGTTGCAGTAAAACCTTTTGGCACGTTTACCTCTTTGATGCTGTAAGCATCGCTTTCCGGCATATCGGTGTAAGTTACCTGCCAATTGTTTTGCGCATTAAGGGTTGCCGTCTTGACTACATTTCCATTTTTAAGCAACTGAACGGTAACACTATCTGCCGCCTCAGTAGATTCATCGGTATTCCACACCTTTTTTATGGTGATGGACGTGAGTCTTGCAACCTCTGTTTTTGGGGAAGCGTTTACCTCGTACTCATATTCGCCATTCTTTTCCTTGGGGACTGTTACAAGGAATGGTGTGCAAGGAGCAAAGCCTTCTACCGCACCTGTCTGCTTAACAAAATAAAGTCCCAAGGGAAGCTGGTTACATAGCGCAGTCCCCTCATCATTCGTTGCCATTTTAGTAGATGGTATGCTATGTTGCGATACAAACTCATCCAGCTTTGCAGCAAGTGATTTATCATCTATTGCGGTATCAAACTGTTCGAAATTTCTCGTATAGTCATAAATCAAATTTCCGTCTGCATCCAATATGGCGGTTGCAATATAATATACGCTAAGTTCTGCGCCAACAATCGGCTCATTTTGCTTTTTCTCAATTAGTGTAACAGAAATAGACCCTGTTTTGCTTTGGTCAAATTCTTCGGCAAAAACCGTATAAGAGCAAGTTAAAATCAGTAATATTGTTACACAAAAGGTTATGATTTTATGACTCACTTCCCGTGCCTCCTTCCTCTTTTTTCTTCTGCTGCACGGTTTTCGGTGGTTCTCTGTACTTAACAAGCAAGTGAATTAAAAGCACTAAAAGCATCGGTGCAGCAACTGCCGGCGTTACCAACAAAGGTTCTATGCGAAATGCCTCGTTGGAAACATAAATAATTGGTTTTTCCTTAATTGTTTCAATTCTGACGCCCCGTACCAAAAGACGATG
>JAFPAK010000030.1 GCA_017390825.1 Clostridia bacterium | reverse complement strand
GCGGCAGTCTGTCCGCAAAGAAAATTTCCAGCTGCGAATGAATTTCTCCCCAGTCACGGCGTCTACCGGTCCATTTTCGGGTAATATCCATTTGGGCAAGATAAAGCATTTTTAAAAGGATGTCATCGTTCGGAAACACCGCTTTGCTTTTTGTTACCTTACGCAGCTGTCGATTGAAATTCTCGATTGCATTCGTCGTGTAGATCAGTGTTCTGACCGACTGCGGATACTTGAAATAGGTGGAAAGCTCCGCCCAGTGTGCCCGCCAAGATACCGAAATTTTCAGGTATTTAGCGTCCCATTTTGCGGCAAAATTCTCAAGCTCATAAAGAGTTGTTTCCTCATCCACGGCTCCGTAAACCTTTTTTAAATCCGCCATAAGTGCCTTAATATCCTTGTACGAAACATACTTCGTGCTATTCCGTATTTGATGAATAATACACTGCTGAACCTCGGTTTTCGGGTATACCGCAGATATAGCTTCGGGAAATCCAGTAAGACCGTCAATACAGGTGATTAGTATATCTTCTACGCCGCGGTTTTTCAGCCCGTTCAGGATAGAAAGCCAGTATTTTGCGCTTTCATTTTCTCCCACATACATTCCGATAACTTCTTTGATTCCGTCCATATTGATTCCTATCGCTATGTATACGGCTTTTTTGACGATTCTGCCTTCACATCGGACATTATAGTGTATGGCGTCCATAAAGACTACGGCATAAATGCTCTCAAGCGGTCGCTGCTGCCATTCTTTTACCACCGGCAGAATTTTATCCGTAATTCGGCTCACAAGGCTGTCCGACACTTCCAACCCGTATATATCCTCAATGTGTGCAGATATATCGTTCGTTGTCATGCCCTTAGCGTACATAGATATGATTTTTTCTTCTATATCCCCGCTGAGTGTTGTTTCGTTCTTTTTTACAAGCCGAGGTTCAAACTCACCGTTTCGGTCGCGCGGTACTGCAATCTCAACCTCTCCGGCACTGGTTTTCATGGTTTTCCGGACTGTCTTTGTACTTTGGCATATTTTTAACCTCCAAAATGATATTTCTATTCTATACCATTTTAGAGGTCTACACAAGTTATTAAAAAGTCTTATTTATAACCCTAAATCTCGCTTGAAATTTAGGGTTATTAGACAGACTGAGAGATCAGAGTGAAAACTCTGATCTCTTTTTTTACCATTTATCTTCCGGCTCTACTTCTGGTTTTATGTAACAACTGCCGCTTATATCTATATCAGAAGCAATTAACAGGTTAGAATAATAGTTCATATTAATTAAAATAGGTTTAATATATTCTTTTTTCATTAATATCACCCCCGATTATTTTCCAAGGCATTTGTTATTGCATTGTTATTTTCATACAAATACTCAAATACCTTTTTGCCGTTATCAGCAACAGCACCTTCAACCCATTTAATAGTACCATCAGCTGAAATTTCAGTTATAATCGAATCCGTGCTAGCGATTCCGTATTTTTCCAAGGTTTCACTACTTTGATTATATACCCAACTAACAATAGATTTTGCAACACCAATAACAGATCGGTCCAGCATATTAGAATAATCAACTGTTCCATCCGAATACAATACATATGCACGTATTACATAGCGGTAACCGTAAAACTCTTCGGGAATGTATCCTACATTAACATAAAATCCCTCTCCGGTTTTTACTCCTGCTATATTACTCGAAGATACAGTTTTTACTTGCTCATTACTTGAATTATAAACCATATCTTCTATGGGTACATTATAGCCTTTAAGAGTAAGTATTGCACCATATTCTAGAATTTCCTTATCCTCTCGAATATTACCGAAAGTAACCGCAAAACGGATATCCTGGCCTTCTTTATTATTTTTCTTTATGGATGCGCCCTCTACAATAGGTGCGTATCTATTATTAATATAGAGCTCAATATCATATTCCGTAACCCATTCATTTGTCATGGAATCCCTTGCTCTTAATACCATACAGTCATCATAATAGAATAGATAATAATATGAAGAGTTTTCATAGCCAAAAGAACTGTCCCCTTTACCTGAAGTCGGTAAATTAAATGCAGTCATATTCTTGGCATATTCCGGAGTATAAGGAGGTACATTACCTAAACCAGAATGATTATGACCGTAGAAATAGTAAACCTGCTCATAATCAATTGCTGCAATAACCTCTTTAGCACGAGACAATAATTGGTTATTATGGCTATTCTCTGTAGGTGTATAATGGTCTACAACAAATATAGGTTTGCCATCCTCTGCTATTTGCGGCATAACTTTTTGAAGCCAAGCTAACTCCTCATCACTCATTCCTGAAAAGGCAGTTGAAAGAACTACATAATGAATATCACCGTCTGTAGCATAGTAATATGGAGTTGAAATCTTGCCGTCATCTCCGCAAAGGGACTTATTATATTTAAGAGAAGCATCCACATAGTTCTTAACATTTTCTACAAAATAGACACCTATAATTGACTGGTTATTTGCTGCGCCGTAATCCATATCGTGATTGCCCATGGCTTGAACGATAAGCTTATCTTCTGTTAGATATTTATCATAAAAACTAAATGCATATTTTTGACCAACTTCTGTAGAGGTTTCGCTCAAATCACCCGCATTAAGATAGGTATCAACCGTAAATCCAAGCTCACCGTTAGCCGTTTCGGTTAAAAGATTTTTAAAGCGGTCTTCTTCCGTTGTGGAGCTTCCGTTATACACAAAGTCTGAAGAATTATAAATATGTGTATCACTTGCTATCTGAACAACTTTATTAGGAGTTTTTCCAACCAGAAAACTTTCAAATTGAGATTTCAGTGTATCATATGCCGAAGATCTCTCACTTGCATTAGAGCAATCTTTTTTACGGACTATCGCTTTTGCCGTGCTCAAAGCTTCATTCATCGCATCTATTGCTTCTTGAGTAAATCTTGAACCGGCTTTATAGTTTTCCATTTTATTCTCGATTTCGCAGATTTTTGCCCCTAATTTATCACTATTGTACATTGCAAGCACTTCTTCAACAGTTAGGTAATCAGAATAAATTGTAAATTCATCTACAGCAGCATCAGTAATACCATTTTCATGGTTAGAATCGGCTCCGAGTACAAGATTGCCGGTACCCATACTGCCAACAAGGGAATGTATATCAGTAGCATAATTTCCTGAACCATTCACATCAAACGAAATCTTACCGTCTATATAAACAACTAAGGAACCGTTTCTGTTTACAGATATGACCATATGATGCCAACGGGTATCACCGGCAGTTTGAATGTTTTCTAAGGTTACAGCCTCATTTTCTCCGATAGTGGCATTTACTGTTGTTCTCGAAGCATTACCATCTGTGAAATTTTTATCTGTAACCGCAAGTCCAGATTCAGTGCCCGACACACTCTTATTAGCGAAAATAGTACCCGTTTGTGCTTCGGATACATAGTTAGGATAGTGCTTATACCAATAAGACACAGCAAAACTATTCTCGCCTAAATTGATCTCTCCAAAATCTATATAATCGTTTGCGGTCTCATTTGCAGAATTTCCAAAGTAAACTGCCTTTCCGCCGTTATAACCCTCTACATATTTTATACCCGATGATGCTCCATTTACATCTTCATTATCGAAATCCTCATATATGTAAGCATCGTTTTTGAGTGCAGCTATTCTTAATGCAGTTCCATTGAAGCCTTTTTTCTCTGAAAGATATTCTTTATATGACTCAGGCATCAAATCATATTTTGCAAAGAATTCTTCCATTTGTGCTAAAGTAAAATCTTTCGAATCTCCGCTTATAATATCTTTATACTTTTCACCAAAGGCCTCGCACTTCTCAGTAAAATCAACCTCTTCTTCATAGGTGATACTGATGTCACTATAAGTTATTTTTGCATTACCATTTAAACAACCTGCAGATATAATCGGATATTTCAATTCCATTGCTGTTCCTTCGTCAATCGATTTCGAAGCAATAACAGCATCACCAAGTAATTCATAAGATACAGTATTATCTGCATTAGT
>JAFPAK010000265.1 GCA_017390825.1 Clostridia bacterium | reverse complement strand
GGGCTTGTTTATCAGGAGAATTCAAACGGCTCATTCTTCTCAAAGCTGTTTAAATAAATGATAAAAAGCGGCGAGGGGGATATTTTAACCGTACTGTTTGCCATGCTCGGCGGTATTGTGCTGTGCATTGTTTACGATATACTTCGCACGGTACGCTATGCAGTACGTCATAAGTCATATGTGGTTTTTTTTGAGGATATATTATTCGCATTTATCAGCGCTATGCTCACCTTTTTTATTCTTTACACAAGAGTGCAGGGCGAAGTGCGTGCATTTGTCATAGCAAGTGAATTCCTTGGTTTTTTATTGATGCGTCTTACTTTTTCACGCATATTTATGAAAGGAACAAAGTGTGCAGTAAGGCTTGTTAAAAAGATAAATTTATTTATCAAAACAAGGATAATGAAGCCAATAAGTGAATATTTTGGAAAGATAAGTGAAAAAGTAAGCAAATTTTTTGCAAAAATCATAAAAAATATGTTGCAACGGGTAAGAGGTCTGTTGTATAATAAAAAAATAAAAAGACAAAAAGCAAAGGAGATAAAGTAATGGCTAAAAAGACAATTATTTTTCCAATAGCATTGCTGTTGTTCTCCGCTTATATGATATATGCAATGATAATGCTGCAAACAGAGCTTGCAGAAAACAAAAAGATACTTGCCGAGAAACAAGCGCAGATAAGTGAGCTTCAAGTGTCGAATGAGGAGCTTTCCGAGCTTTTGAACAACGGCTCGCAAAAGGAGCTTATCGAGCGTGCAGCAAGAGAAAAATTGGGATTTGTATATGCCAATGAGGAGATATATGAAGATATTTCGGGAAAATAGTACCGAATAAATTTTAAACAGGAGAGTATTAATTTAATGCAGTTGGAAGTGGGTCAAATTCTCGAGGGTAAGGTTACGGGAATTACAAAATTTGGAGTTTTTGTTGAGTTGGCTAAGGGCGTTACCGGCATGGTACATATTTCAGAGGTTTCAACAAAGTATGTCAGCGAGATCCGTGATGTTGTCAAGGAGGGAGAGACCGTAAAGGTGAAGGTGTTATCCTGCGCAGATAACGGCAAGATATCTCTTTCTATCAAGCAGACTGTTGAGCAGCCCGAGCGCAAGGAGCGTCCCCGCCGCAATTATCAGGAAAGACCCGACTCATTTCAAAAGCCCTCGCAGCCACAATCTTTTGAGGATATGATGGCTAAATTCAAGGCATCAAGTGATGAAAAAATGCTTGATCTTAAACGCAAAAACGGCGATGCAAGGCGTGCAAATCGCCGTGCGCCGAGATAATTGTAAGTAGGACCGTCCGTTTTTTCGGGCGGTTTTATGTATTCTTGAAAGGATAAAATTATGATAAGAGAAGTAGATTGTAATATCATCACAAAAATGGTGGCGCAGCTTTGTATAGATGCCAATAAGGTGCTGCCGTCGGATCTTTGTGACTGCATAAAATCAGCTGAAATCAATGAATGTGAAGCGTTGCCCAAATCAATAATGGGGGATATATACCGCAATATCGATGCAGCAAAGGAGCTTGATATCCCTGTGTGTCAGGACACGGGGATGGCGGTTGTTTTTCTCGAAATAGGGCAGGATGTACATATTGTCGGCGGTGATCTTGAAGCGGCAGTAAACAAGGGAGTTGCAAAGGGCTATACAGAAGGACTTTTGCGTAAATCGGTAGTCGACGACCCGATAAGCCGCAGAAACACTAATGACAATACCCCTGCAATCGTCCACACAAAAATAGTCGGCGGTGATAAAATAAAGCTCACAGTTGCGCCTAAAGGCTTCGGATCTGAAAATATGAGCGGTGTTAAAATGCTCACTCCTGCCGCAAGCCGTGATGATATTATTGGCGCTGTTTGTGATATTGTGAAAAAAGCCGGTTCTAATCCCTGCCCGCCAATGGTGGTCGGTGTCGGTATCGGTGGTGATTTTGAATATTGCGCTCTGCTTTCAAAGCGTGCGTTGTGCCGCCCTGTTGATCAGCGTAATAAAGATCCGTATTACTGTGAGTTGGAAAAGGATATGCTTGAAGCAATCAATGCTTTAAATATCGGACCGCAGGGGTTCGGCGGAAAGACAACTGCACTCGCTGTTAATATTGAGCAGTATGCTACTCATATTGCCGGTCTGCCCGTTGCTGTTAATATTGGTTGTCATGTAACAAGACATAAAACAGCGGTAATATAAATATTTGTAATTATTTTGAAAAAGGTATAGACAATCTTAATAACATATGCTATAATATATTCAACAAAAGAACAAACTTTTGTTGAATATAGACAAAGAAGGAGACATTACTATGAAGACAACCTATACCGTAAAGAAAATGACGATCAAGCCGTCAACACAGGATCATATCGAGAAAAAGTTGCAGAAGCTTGATAAATTCTTTTCAGATAATGCTGATGCTTCGGTAATGCTCAGGCTGGAACGCGACCGAGTTACGGTGGAAATAACTATCCGTGATAACGGATTGGTCTATCGTGCAGAGGATGAGCAGATAGATCTGCTTGATGCTTTTGACGATGCTTATGATAACATCGTGCGCAGAATAAGAAAGCAGAAAACAAAACTTGAAAAGCGTATCAAATCTGCTGCACTTGTTGAATTTGATATTCCGCTAGATGATGAGCCGAAGGATTTTGATATTGTAAAAAGCAAAAAGTTTACGATGAAACCCCTTTCAGTTCAGGAGGCAATCCTTCAGATGAATTTAATTGGTCATAAGTTTTATATGTTCCACAATCAGGATACTGACAGTATCAATGTAGTTTACGAGCGTAACGACGGAAGATATGGACTTATCGAGCCGGAATGATTTTGGCTAATACAAATTCATAGCATATAATATTTAAACGGCGCTTTCGTAATTTATTACGAAAGCGCCGTTTGATATATCTGTTATCCTAAAAATTCAACAAGACCTACTATGTATTTACGCAGCAGCAATACATCCTTACCGTCTGACATTAATTCGTAGGTATAATCGCCACATTCGTATAGATTGGCGGTATCCTC
>JAFPAK010000264.1 GCA_017390825.1 Clostridia bacterium | reverse complement strand
GTTATCACAACGGAGTGTTACTTCACATTCTTCGCTGCCGTACATTTGGAATACAGACTTCGTGTAGTCAGCTATATTGAAGTCTTCGGGTTTGGGTACTATATTGTCTTTAAGTACCGTAGGAGATTTTAAAATGCGGTCAACTCTGAACACACATACATCATTGTGTTTTTCTGAATAACCTACAACATAATAAAAATCGCCGTTCCAAACCAAAGAATACGGACTAATAATATAAGCCTTTCCGTTATTCTTTAGTTTCTTTTCTTTTTTGATGTTGTATTCGTAGTAATAGAATGATATCTTTTTGCCGGTGTTAATGGCTTCATTTATTGCATCAACGATGTAATAAATCAGTTCGTTGTCCGGCTTAATTCTATCTGTGGTATGTAAATTTCTTTTTAATTGCAATGCCTGATACTCGCTTGCAAGCGATGTTAGTTTAGAGACTAATACTTCGCTCTTTTTTTCGGTAATGAATTTAGAGGATTCTACAGCATCAATAAGCAGTTTGAGTTCGGGGATTTCAAACTGGCGGCTTGAAATATAATACTTGTTTTGAGAACTATTGATTACTTCAATGTCGATTCCGAAAGATTGCAATGTTTCAATGTCTGTTTTCAAGGTGATTCTGTGTGTAGATATACCGTACTTTTCCATAAGCATTGCAATGAGTTCGGTAGTTGTCAAAGGATGTTCTTCATCCGAGTATTGTTCGAGTATTTTAAGAAGATATAAAACTCTTGATTTTGTTTCCATAAATTCACCCCTTAGATTCTTCTATGAAAGAAAGGATTATATCGGCAGGTAATTTTTCAATTATTCCGCACAAACGAGATATTTCTTCAAAGCAGGTTTCAACATCATCCACACAATCTTCAAACGGAGTCTTAAAGTCAAGTTTTGGAACTATAACTCGAAGAGCTGCGGATTTTCCTGTGATATGCACAGACAGGCTATGCTCTGAAATATCTCCGAGTTCCTCGTTTAATAAGGCTTTAAGCTCTACTGTGCGTTCAGCACAGTTCGGGAAGGTAAGATCCACGCAACCAAACTCTGATTTGTGGAGAATATAAAGGCTCTTAATCGGGACTTTATATCTTGGCCAACTCGCACGAGATCCTTTCGATCCACCGCTTGTACTTAACCATAAATGAGGATAGCCTTCTTTTTGATACGCAATGTATTTGTTCCAAAAGTCCGTAACCGCAGCATGTTCTAAAACTTGATAACTGCTCTTTTGCTTGTTAATGGCAAATTCAATTTGCTGTAGTTTGAATGATGCTCTGGCATCAGACAGACTTCTAAAATATTCAGCACATTCCTCATAGGTAATCTGATTTGGGTATTTATGGGCTTCCTTGTTTGCTTCAAGATATTTTTCGGGAGCAATAATAAACACATCAAAGGATTCATAATCACCGTTTTCGATACCTATGTTTCCTCGTATTACATATCGGTCATACTGCTCGGGCATTGCTATTGCATCTATCTTATCCTCGATAAGTATCCCGTGCTTTTTGCCTTCAGTTTCAATGATAACAGTCATATCTGATTCACCAAATTCAGAGTGAACCTTTGATTGCTCAACTTCAACCACTTGGGCAGAAGCAATATTCACTTTGGATGTAAAGATTTTTAGAAATTCGGGCGATGAAGCAATTTCCTCTAAAAAGAGGAAGTCCATGTCCTTTTCTAATACATCACTAAATTTGCAAATTAGACTCATAACTGTCACACCATTTCTTTAATCGTTTTGAACTGGAATATAAACCTTTTTAAGAGGTATCATCTTCTGATACTTCTCGGAAAGTTTTTCGTAATTGTCGAGAATAAGGTCAACTAATTCGCTGCCGTTTATTCCTCTTATGATAGGATTGTTCTTTAGATACTTCTGTGCATTCTTTGTGTAATTGGAAAGAGTAATAAATGCACCGTAGTCGCCTTCACGAAGCGCACCCTTTAAGGATTGAAGAACAGATTCCTTAATATCTCCGTCCTGACTCTTTACCTGCACGAGAATGCGAGGAGGCAACTCATCCTTGTATGCGGTGATATCTATGCCACCATCACCACCGTGAGGCGATACAACTGTTCTGTATCCCATTGCTGTGAGTAGGTCAGCGACAAAACCTTCAAGGTCATATCCTTTTAGGTTTTTGCTTAATTCTTTAAGTACGAAATCTTTGGTGCTTTCGATGATTTCATCAGCGGTCGCGCCGACTGTTTCGTCTTCGGTATCAAGCACACTTTTCTTGAAGTTGTTTTCAAGAGCTGCCAAGTATTCGTCTGCATAGTTCTTAATTAAGAAAAGTGACATAAACGAGCCGGATTCATACAAAGCACCTTGAGAGAATAAAGTTCTCGGCAAATGTTTTAACCATT
>JAFPAK010000029.1 GCA_017390825.1 Clostridia bacterium | reverse complement strand
GTCAGCCTTTGCTGACAGACCACCAACCACCGACCACCAACCTTATATTTTTACCATAAGATTTGTGCCGGATTGCTACACGAGCAATCTTTATTACAAACCCAATTATACGCTAGTTTTTTGACCACGTCAATAACCACAGTAAAAGTTTTTTTGTTATTTTTTCAAGCAAACAGAGGGGATGTTTGAGTTTTGATTGAGATTTCAACGAAAAGTCAAATTCAAGAAAAATAAAATATTTTTTAATTTTTTTCATAAAGATAACACTATTTTTATAATTCTATTGAAATATTCACGGAAATGTGATAAAATGATATCATACTTCCGTGAAAGGGGAACTTGATATGGCTGTCAGCTATAAAAGATTGCAGCATTTGTTAATTGAGAGAGATATTTCAAATGCTGACCTTATGAAACAGGCAAAGATTTCTGCTAATATAATTACAAAAATAAAGAACGGACAATACATGGCACTTGACAAGGTGGAGAGCATTTGTACCGCTTTGAACTGTACGCCTAATGATATTATGGAATTTGTGACGGAGGTGAAGGATAATGACTGATAACGAATTGAAAAAATTAAAGGATGACCTCTGGCACTCCGCTGATATGCTTCGTGCCGGCGCACATCTTTCGGCGAATAAATATGGTCAGCCTATACTTGGTCTGATATTCCTTCGCTATGCCGATATTTTATATAAACAGCATAAAGATGAAATCGAAGAAAAATATAATAAGCTGAAAGGCACTCGTATGGAAAAATCTATGAAGGAAATTTCCATTGAGGTTTGTGGTTTCTATCTTCCACCCGAAGCTTATTATGATTACATAAATAACGCTCCCGATGACGCAAACAAAGCAACACTTGTAAAAAATGCAATGAACGCTATTGAGGAGAACAACTCACAAATGGACGGAGTTCTTCCGAAAGAGGTTTATGGTCAGCTTGTTCCGGAGGAAGAACCGGAACTTCTTTCTAAAATAGTAAGAGTATTTAAGGATATTCCTGAAAATATCAGCATTGATATTTTTGGTGAAATTTACAGCTACTTTCTCGCAAGCTTCGCCTTGCAAGAAGGTAAAGATGGCGGTTCGTTCTATACTCCAGCTACCGTTGTTAGCTATATGGTTGAGGTTCTTTCACCCACATCAGGTGATAAGACATTCTTAGATCCTGCTTGCGGATCCGGCGGTATGTTCGTACAAGCGGCTCGCTATATGCATAATCATAACGCAAGTGCTGCTGACCTTATGAAGTTCAGATGCTACGGCGTAGAAAAAGAACCCGATACCGTTAAACTGGCGAAAATGAACTTACTATTAAATAATGTACGTGGCGATATTACAGAGGCAAACTCATTCTATTCTGATCCCTATGATGCTGTTGGTAAGTTTGACTATGTTATGGCAAATCCACCTTTCAATGTTGACGAAGTAGTTTACGAAAGAGTTAAGGATGACGCAAGGTTTAATACCTATGGCATACCCAAGAATAAATCAAAGACAGCAAAAAAATCCAGCGACAAAAAAGAAACAGTGCCCAATGCAAACTATCTC
>JAFPAK010000263.1 GCA_017390825.1 Clostridia bacterium | reverse complement strand
TGCTGATATGAGGATTTTTCTTTATGTGGGGAAATGGTATGATAATTATGCAATCGAGATTAGCAAACCAAAAACAAAGGAGGTAAAAAAGATGAGTGTTAGGGCAAGAATTTTAGCACTAAGGTTGCTTGAAAAGCAAAAGAAAAACTCCTTGTTAAAATAGAAGTGGTTTGCCGACCACACAACTAAAATAACAAGGAGGTCTTATCGTGAGAGATAAAGACATAAATAGTTTAGAACATACAAGGTGGAGATGTCAATACCATATTGTATTTGCACCTAAATATCGTAGACAAGTAATATACAGAGAAATCAAGGCGGACATAGGAAAAATCTTAAGAAAATTATGCGACCAAAAGGGTGTAGAAATAATTGAAGCAGAACTATGCCCAGACCATGTGCATATGCTCGTTAGTATACCACCCAAGTATAGTGTATCGCAAATAATGGGATACCTCAAAGGGAAAAGCAGTCTAATGATTTTCGACAGGCATGCGAATTTGAAATACAAGTATGGAAATAGGCATTTTTGGGCAAGAGGATACTATGTAGACACTGTAGGAAGAAATAAAAAGCAAATACAGGAATACATAAAGCATCAGTTGGACGAAGATCAAATAGCAGACCAAATGAGCATAAAAGAATATATCGACCCGTTTACGGGTAGCGAGAACAAGAAGGCATAAAAATAAACCCCTTGAGGGGTAGCCCGAAAAAGTAATGCAGTCGGCAAACCTTTCGGTGCCCCTTTAGGGGTTTCGTCTGTAAAATGCCCTTGAAGGGCTATTCAAGCCTCCGGCTTAGCCGGAGGTCCTGACTTAAGCCGTTTTTTAGCCGAAAACGGCCTTTTTTTATGCCAAATGGGTGAGTTTGACTGAAAAACGCTCTTGAAACATAAAAATATACAAGTTTGAGAACCGAAACGCTATTTTTAACATAAAAATATGTAACTTTGAGCAAAACCTATTTTAATACCGCAAAAAGTATGGTATAATACGAATGTAAGGAAGGTGAAAAGTATGGAAGAGTATACAAAAGGTGTTGTAGAAGAGTATATTGCGTATCAACGAAGAGTTCTTAAGACTTTGTTAGATAGAGGGGTTTATACACCGGAGGGGATAGAAGATCATATTCGTAGTCTTCGCGAAAGCATTGAGGAAGACTTGGATTCTAATAAAGCGTATGCCTTGCTCAAAATGGAGATGGACGTTAAGAAGGGTATTCGTGATGAAGAGAAGGAATATGTTTCTCTAACTCATATTGCAAGGCAGAAGAATTTTGAAAATCCAAGCTACGTTATCCAATCCTGGCTCAGAGACCGTAACACACTTGATGTTCTTTATCTTTGGGAAACAGAGAATAATCCTGATTTTAAAAAAGATGGTTACGAGGGTATTGTAAATAAACTATCCAATCCTTCCTTTACGTTAACTGCAAAAATTTGGAGAGAAGAAACCGGCGCCACTGGAATATTATCCAAGCAAGGTAATGGGGGAGGCACTTTCGCTCATGAGGACATAGCTATTGATTTTTATGCCTGGACTTTTCCGCAGAAGCGATATCAACTCGTTAAAATAATTTCCGGAAAGGCAGCATTCTTGGATCTGATACACGAGGACTTGGAAGAACAAAAGGAAAGATATAATAATATGACGCTAAATGAACTTTATGCATCGCAAGGCATAACCCTTGTGGATAAATTTGGCAAATAAAAATGTGGAGATGACTTCTGATTGATTATGTGGAAATTACAACTAGAAACTGTATAATGATCGTTCACGGTACAGGTGATAGGAACGTTGATATAAGCTATGCCGAGCGAGTAGTTGGAACTATAAATGAGAGTCTTGTAATCGCATAGTTGAATTATGATTAAACAGAAAAAAGTAATAGCATAACAGAAGGCGTCGCATCAAAATGCGGCGCCTTCTGTTTATACTTAGATTATCCATCTGCTTGTTGCCACTTAAAATGTAATCTTGCTTTTCTCAAATACCTTTACAAGAATCGTACCGATAATAAGCCCGGCAATACCCTGAATAACATTGGCGGGAATGTTGACTAGAGAGGGGCCGAAGCCATACAGGAATCCTTCAAAGATAAAGTATCCGGCAACCATTACAACTTCCGCCACGATACCGCTGATGATTCTTGATGAAATATTACCAAGTTTACTGTGCAAAAGTTTGAATCCATAGAAAGCGATCAGAGCCATCAAGCCCTTGATTACAAAAGTCGCCGGTACATAGGTAACGTAGCCGGAAAACGTATCGGCAAGTGCGGAACCGAGGCCTGCCGCAAGAAAGCCATAGGTCGGTGACAGCATCCAACCGGCAAGCAGAACCACGCAGTCTCCAAGATTCAAATATCCTTTGAGTGGGGACGGTATTTTTATTATCATCGTTGCAACGCAAGTAAGTGCTGCAAGTAATGCTGCCATAACAATCCTTTGCGTGGTGTTATTTTGTGTTGAATTGCTCATTGTATTTACCTCTTTTCTTTACAAAAGCTTATCGTCATATACGGCACGAGCGCCGCCAATGAATTTAGGTCGGGTCCGTGCAGCTACGACAATTGCCTCTCCGATCATTTTGTTTTCAAGCCGAAGCGGTACTGCCACCTTTTTCAGATGCATGCCGATAAGTGTCGAGCCAATGTCTAAGCCGGCGTCCGCCTTGATTTCCTCAACCGCAACAGGATCCTTGAAATGCTGATATGCCTGTGTTGCAAAGGAGCCGCCTGCCTTGGGTTGGGGGATTGCGTTCACAGTTTCGGTAAAGGGGACAGCCTGACGCTCTATTATAATAGCACGGTTCAAATGCTCACAGCACTGAGCTGCAAGGTACACACCTTTTTCCTGTGTAACCTCGTATATGGCTTCAAAAACCATTTTGGCAGTATCCGGACTGGAATTGGTCCCGATCCTGGAACCGATGATCTCGCTTGTGGAGCATCCGATCACAACGATGTCTCCTGTTTTCAATTTTGCCTTTTCTGTAAGTTCTGTGATAACCGCTTTGGCTTGTATTATGAGTTGCTCTTGCATTTTTTCCTCCTTGTTATCGAATACCGTATTTCTCGATGATATAATCCATATCCTTATCGCCTCTCCCAGAGAGGTTAATTAGCACGGAACCTTTGCCCATAGACTTGGCAAGTTTTATGCCGTAGGCAACAGCGTGGGAGCTTTCAATGGCAGGTATGATACCCTCCGTTCTGGAAAGCTCAAAGAACGCATCTTATTAGATGGAAATGATATTTGATAGATCGTATGTTTCTTTATCAAAAGATTTGCTCATATTGAGAGCATCAAATATATCGTAATTCACAATCTTATTATCCTTTAATCCGACAACCCGATTGCCGATCCCTTTGCTCAAAAGTTCAACTGCAGCAAAGCCCATTTTAGAAGCAATCAATCTATCCCGCAGGGTAGGATTACCACCGCGCTGAACATGTCCTAAAATGGTCGCTCTACTCTCGATGCCGGTTTCATCCTGGATCCTTTGAGCTAACTCTTTTACATCGTACACTCCTTCAGATACAATGATGATAAAATGATTCCTACCGTTATTCTTTGTTTCTGTAATCCTGCTGATTACCTCTGTGAGATTTGGTTTGATTTCCGGGACAAGAATAGCGGTGGCGCCCAC
>JAFPAK010000262.1 GCA_017390825.1 Clostridia bacterium | reverse complement strand
TTTGTGTGCAATAATATAGTGTAAGTTATTATACTTATATGTTAATTTAGGAGCAATGTATTAATGAGAGTAATTACAGGCTCGGCACGTGGCAGAAGGCTTCTCACTCTTGAGGGGATGGATGTGCGTCCGACTGTTTCAAAGGTCAAAGAAGGAATTTTCAGCGCCATTCAGTTTGATATTGAGGGCAGAAAGATACTTGATTTATTTGCAGGCTCCGGTCAGCTTGGAATTGAAGCATTGAGCAGAGGAGCGCAATTGTGCGTGTTTGTTGATAACAGTCGCAATTCTCTTGATATCGTTAAAAAGAATTTAAGCACTTGTGAGCTTGAAAAAAACGCAAGAGTTATTTTGTCTGATTACACGTCATTCCTTGCCGGCAAGACTGAGAAGTTTGATATTGCTTTTATTGATCCGCCGTATCGCAAAGGAATAATTGATGAGGTAATGAAGCTGTTACCGGAGCGTATGTCCGAAGCAGGGGTGGTATTATGTGAGCATCCCGTTGATGAAAAACTCAAAGAGCAATACGGCGATTTCGTTTGCAAAAAGGTCTATAAATACGGTAAGGTGAATGTTTCACTTTACCGCCGTGATGATAGGTGATGCGATGGAAAGAATAGCAGTTGTACCGGGTAGCTTTGATCCGGTCACGGTAGGTCATCTTGATATTATCCACCGTGCAAGCGCAATGTTTGATAAGGTCATCGTTGCGGTTATGGTGAATGCATCAAAAAGTCCTGTGTTTACATCCGAAGAACGTGTCGATATGCTTATGCGCTCGGTTGCAGATATACCTAATGTGACCGTTGAGCCATTCGGTGGACTTTTAGCAGATTTTGTCCGTCAGAAAAATGCGTGCGCAATAGTAAAGGGACTTCGTGCCGTATCAGATTTCGAATATGAGTTTCAGATGGCACTCATCAATAAAAAACTTAATGAAGATCTTGAAACGGTATTTTTCACGGCGAATGCTGAAAATATGTATTTGAGCTCGTCGGTAGTTAAGTCAGTTGCAAGTGTGAACGGGGATATCAAAGATTTTGTTCCTGCTTGTATACATAATGATATTTTGAAGAAATTTAATAAAAAGGGCGTGTAATAAAATGAGTATTGAAATGTTGCTTGATGAAATTGATGAATTGTTGGATAAATCTTGGGGACTTCCGGGTGGAAAGTCTTTGGTTCCAACTGAAAAGCTGCGTGTTATAATCGATGATATTAGACTTAATATGCCGCAGGAGATCAAGCAGTCACGCAGTATCCTCGCAGATAAAGATGATATCATCAATACTGCAAAGCGTGAGGCAGAGAGCATTATCAAAAACGCACAGGAAAAAGCAAAGGCTATGGTAGCACAGGAAGAGATCACACGCCTTGCTCAGGCAAGAGCAAGCGAGATCATCGCAGAGTCACAGGCTAAATCTCGTGACATGCGCCGTGCTGCACAGGATTTTGTTGATGACCTGATGAAACGCACAGACGAAGGTCTTACAGCTAATCTTGCAGAGATACGCAAAACAAGAGCAGCACTTCGTCAGCAGAATGTTGTATCTTCGGTAAACGAAGCAGAATAATTACAACCGAATATTTGTTCTACACAAAAGTTGCAAGCAGACACAATATATTGTGTCTGCTCTTTTTTTGTACACAATTCGCACTAAACTTTACGAAAAAAATTATGTAAATCGGTAAAAAAACTCTTGAAATCACTTCAAAAAACACTATAATTTAATTATGAAGTGTTGATTTGTACCTAAATGTGGTGCTGAGTGGTGAATTTCACTCGAAAATCGATTGTTTCATAAGGATAAGAGAAAGGACAAGCAGATGTTATGTTGATGGGCGAATTTCAACATAATATTGATAAAAAGGGCCGTGTGTTCATTCCTGCAAAGTTCAGGGAGGAATTGGGCGGCGAAATTGTCGTGTCTAAATCTCTTGATTCATCGCCCTGTCTTTTTGTTTTCACAAAGCAGGAGTGGGATTCCATCGTTGAAAAGATAAATAAAGGAAGAACGGTAGAGCAACTTAAGATGCAGCGTTATTTGTGCTCATCTGCAAGTGAGCCGGAGTATGACACGCAAGGAAGAATTCTCGTTCCGCAGTCGTTGCGTGCATTTGCTGAATTGCTTGATGGCCCGATAAAGATCGTCGGTGCAGGCAGCCGTGCTGAAATCTGGAATATAAACAAGTGGGAAGAATACATAGGCGGTGTAACGCAGGACGATCTCGCTATCGTATTGGAGAAGAGCGGCGATGAGTAACTTTTCTCATATAAGCGTGCTTCTCAACGAGGCTATTGACGGACTTAATATTAAGCCCGGTGGTGTGTATATCGACGGCACAACAGGCGGCGGAGGTCACTCCTATGAGATCGCAAAGCGCTTGACCGATGGCAGACTCATTTGTGTTGACCGTGATCCTGATGCGATCGCTGCTGCAAAAGAGAGACTGAAAGAATTTGACTGCATCACTTTTGTAAACGACCGCTTTTCGGAAGTTAAATCGATTTGTAACCGTCTGGAGATCGACAGAATAGACGGTATGATACTTGATCTCGGCGTATCGTCGTATCAGCTTGATACTGCCGAGAGGGGTTTTTCTTATCATATGCCGGCACCTCTTGATATGAGAATGAGCAAGGAGGGTATGACGGCAGCGGATCTCGTCAATACTTTAAGTGAGCAGGAGCTTGCCAACATCATTTACAAGTATTCTGATGAACGCTTATCACGAAAGATTGCCTCGGCTATCGTTGAAGCAAGAAAAATTGCACCGATAGAAACAACGGATGTGTTGGCGCAGCTGATAAGTGATTGCTATCCTGCAAAGCTTAAGAAGGACGGGCATCCTGCACGCAGAACCTTTCAGAGCTTGCGCATCGCCGTAAATGGCGAGATGCGTGAGGCAGAGCAGGGAATAAACGATTGCTTTGAACTTTTAAATGAGGGTGGAAGAATATCGGTGATCACTTTCCATTCTATTGAGGACAGACTTGTTAAACAATGCTTTGCCGCATTTTGCAAGGGGTGTGAATGTCCTCCTGATTTTCCGGTTTGCGTATGTGGAAAAAAGCCGAGAGCGCAGCTTGTTAACAGAAAACCAATAACAGCTTCTAAAGAAGAACTGGAAGTGAATTCACGAAGCCGAAGTGCAAAGCTTCGTATTTTAGAAAAACTATAAATTTTAAGGAGAAAAAAGATGCGATACAGCAACACAGCGTATGATTACGAGCGTACTTCACCGATGCGTGAAGCAGCACCGAATGCCGCTCCCAAAAAACGCACTCGTATAAGAAGACTTCCCGTAAAATATGCCGAGCCTCGCTCGCAGACACAGACGATATTTATGCGCCTGTGCATCGTTGCCGCTGTTGTATTTATGGTGTCTTTCAATATATACACGCAGGTAGAAATAAATAATGTGAAAACTGCTATCAGCGCAGCTGAAAGCGAGATTTCAAGGCTTGAGAGTGAGAGCGTGCGTCTTAATATGGAATTTGAGAGCATCGTTTCGTATTCGGGACTTGAGCAAGCAGCACTCGAACTTGGTATGCAGAAAAAAACCAAAGCGCAGATACACTACATAAATACATCTGAACAGACGGATTACGCAGAGATATTGAATTAATCACACATATTTTGAATAGATATTATATAACGAGGGTTGAAATGCAATCCTCGTTTTAGCGCTAAATAAAGGAGAGAGATTTTTGACAGAAAAGCAGAGTAAAATGCTATGGGCAAGATCGGCTGTTATTCTTGTTCTAACATTCGTTTTAGGTTTCAGCCTTTGTTCCGGCGCACTTGTAAAGGAAATGATATTTGACGCTGACGAGCTCCGTGCCAAAGCAGAGGAGCAACAGCTTTTTGATATAGTTACTACCGCTAAAAGAGGTAATATTTACGATACTGATATGAATGTTCTTGCCACCAGCTCGACAGTATGGCAGGTGTTTGTTACATCCGGTTCAGTCGATGAGGAAGACAAAGCGCCTATTGCTCAGGGTATTTCAGATATTTTAGGATTAGAATATGATAAGGTACTTGCAAAGGTAAGCGAGAATTCTAAGTATGTTACAATCGGTGAGCCGATATCGGCAGAAACCGCAACAACGCTTCGTGAATTTATTTCTGAAAATGAGTATGGTTCAGTAGTAGGTCTTGAAGAAACAAGCAAGCGCTATTATCCGAATGATAATCTTGCGTCTACCGTTATTGGCTTCGTCGGTACAGACAATCAAGGACTTTACGGTCTTGAATATGAGTATGACGAGGAACTTACGGGAACTGCCGGCAGAATAGTTGCAGCCAAAAACGCAAAAGGTGCACAACTGCCGTTCAGCTATGAGAAGGTGATCGATGCTGAAGACGGCAACTCACTCGTTCTCACGATAGATGAGTATATCCAGCATGTTGTGGAAAAATATCTAGACAAGGCGGTTGAAGAAAACAAGGTTGAGAATCGGGGTTGCTGCATCGTTATGGATGTAAACAGCGGCGAGATACTTGCAATGGCAACGAAGCCCGACTACAATCTTAACGAGCCTTTTGAGATAGGTGACAGTGCAACACTTGAGGCGATTAACGAGATTGAGGATGAGGCAGAGCGCAAGGCTGCATTGAAGCTTGCAAGAGAAACTCAGTGGTCGAATAAATGTATCAACGAAGCATATGAGCCGGGTTCGGTATTTAAGGTAATTACCGGTGCAGCTGCACTTGAAACGGGTGCTATTACAACCAATTCCACATATTCCTGCCCTGGTTATATCGTAATCGGTGGTGAGCGTATTAAATGTCATAAAACAGAGGGTCATGGTCATCAGAGCCTGCAGCAGGCGTTTGAAAATTCCTGTAACCCCGCATTTATCACTATAGGGCAGACCTTGGGCAAGAGCTATTTTACTTCATTCCGTAAGGCATTTGGTCTTGAAAGTATTACCGGTATTGATCTTCCGGGCGAGGCAGGCTCGATCTATCATGCTGAAAGCGCAATGGGTGTTGTAGAGCTTGCATCAGAATCATTCGGTCAGACTTTTAAAGTCACACCTATTCAGCTTATAACTGCATTTTCTGCGGCGGTAAACGGAGGATATCTTTATACTCCGCATGTGGTTAAGCAGATAATCGACAGCGATGGTAATGTTGTTGAAAATATTGAATCAACTATTGTTAATCAGGTCATCAGCGAAGAGACCTCCGAACAGCTATGTGAATATCTTGGTAATATCGTTGCGAGCGGTTCCGGTAAAAATGCATACGTTGCCGGCTACCGTGTAGGTGGTAAGACAGGTACCTCACAGAAGATTGATGAGCGTGATGAAAACAAGGAAGAAAAGTATGTCGCATCGTTTTGCGGCGTTGCACCGACTGATGATCCGCAAATTGCGTGCCTGTTGTTGCTTGATGAGCCGAATGGTGACAGTTACTACGGCGGTACTATCGCTTCCCCTGTTGCAGCGGATATACTTGAAGAAATATTACCGTATATCGGCGTTACACCGCAGTATACCGAGGATGAAGCGGAGAAGCTTGAGTCCAACGCACCCGACCTTATTGGCAAAAAAGTCAGTGAAGCTAAATCTGCCGCAAGTGAGGCAGAGCTTTCAATCAAGGTCGTCGGTGAAGGAGATACTGTACTGCGTCAGGTGCCTGGTGCTACATCAACTATCCCGAGCGGAGGTACTATCGTTGTGTATACCGATGATTCCTCTGAAAAGACGATGGCTACTGTGCCTGACTTTACAGGTATGACGGTATCGCAGGCAAATATAGCGGCAAAGAATGCCGGATTGAATATGTCGATAAACGGTACTGCTGAAAATTCAACTGCTTACGCTCAGTCTATCGAGAAGGGAACCAGCGTTGAAGCAGGTACAATAATCACCGTAAGCTTCCGTGGGGCGGCAACGGATTAGAAAGGACGGATATTAATGAAATTCTCGGAAATTTATAAAAATTCACCTGAAAAGTTTGCAAATATACAGATCACAGGCGTCTATTGTGACTCTCGAAAGGTAACTAAAAATTCCGTTTTTGTATGTATTAACGGTAGTGCAATGGATGGTCATAAGTTCGCTGATAAAGCGGCAGCGGCAGGAGCGGCTGTGATAGTATGTGAAAAGGATCTTGGTCTTGATAACCAGATGATCGTTGATGACAGCCGTGTTGTATATGCTGCTATGTGTGCTGCATATTTCGGCGATCCCGCATCGAAGCTGAAAATTATCGGCGTTACCGGTACCAGCGGTAAAACATCTGTTACTTATATGGTCAAGACTATGCTTGAGAAGGCAGGTCATAAGGTAGGTCTTATAGGTACCATACAGAATGTCATTGGAAATGATACATTGCCTGCAAAAAATACTACCCCCGATGCATACGAGCTTCACTCACTTTTTGCTCTTATGCTGAAAAGCGGTTGCGACTATGTTGTTATGGAGGTTTCATCTCATGCTCTCGATCAAAAGAGAGTGTACGGCATAGAGTTTGAATGTGCTATTTTCACAAATCTTACACAGGATCATCTTGATTACCATATCACAATGGATAATTACTTTGAAGCAAAGGCGATTTTGTTCCAAAACTGTAAAAGCGCCGTGATTAATCTTGATGATGAATATTCAGATAAGTTTATTGAAAGATGCAAATGTCACG
>JAFPAK010000261.1 GCA_017390825.1 Clostridia bacterium | reverse complement strand
TTGCATACGTTGTCACTTGAATAAAGCGGTTTTACAGTATCATTTTTTACCTCAAATGCAACAACACCCTCGGTAAATCGCATAACGAACTGTTGCATGTTTTTTAAAGTCTCATTTTCACTGCGCAGAATATCCGCTTCCTGCTCATCGGATGTATTTTTGCAGCAGAAAAGGATGCGGGAAGTATCAGTCTTCAACAATATACCTGAATAGGTCTGCAGTGTGCCGGTTGAAGACATAGCACGATATGTGATCTGCGGTGGACGATCACTTGATTTAATAAGCTTTTTTTGATAGAGATCATTAAAGAAAGCACTTACATTTTCACGGTCATCATCACACACAGTTGAAATTATCCACTTCTCGGTTGCTTCTTCCATCTGCATCGGTATGTTTTCGATCCATTTGAACATAGGCGAGTTCTGCCCGTAAAGGCATTTAACGGTGTTATTTGCAAGATCATAGTGGCATCGCAAATTTGCGGAACAAGTACTATGGTTGTAAGCTCGCCTACATGACCACCGCTTTCGCCACCCTCGGCAATGAGTGCATCAGCACCGAGGCGTGTCATAAGCTTTGCCATAGCAACGGAAGCAACTACCGGTATTACCTTGATGTTTGCTTCCTTCCACGCTTTTATATATTTAGAGGGATTACCTGCACCTGTGGTAACTACCTCGACATTTTCTTCTATAACAACCTGTGCTATTTCGTCTGCATAAGGACTCATCAGCATAATGTTAACACCGATTGGCTTAGAGGTGATGGATCTTGCAATCCTTATTTGCTCTTTAACATATTCGCCCGGAGCATTTCCTGCTGCGATAATGCCAAGGCCGCCGCCATCGGACACGGCAGCGGCCAGTTTACCGTCAGCGATCCAAGCCATTCCACCCTGAAATACGGGATATTTTATACCGAGTATCTCACAAATCTCTGACTTAATCATTTTTCTTAACCCTGTTTGCTCTGAATGAATTTATCCAGATCGTCGATGGTTTCAACCTTCTGATCAAGCTCGATCTCAATGCCGATCTCATCCTCAAGGTTCATAAGAAGCTCAACTGTATCAAGTGAATCGATACCGAGCTCTGCGAATTTGCTTTCGGGCTTTACAGCCGAAACATCGCAGCCTGTGCGTTCTGAAACAATTTTAGCAATAGCGTTAAAGTACATTTTAAATGCCTCCAAAAAAATTATTCAAGCGAGCCGCTTGTCAGCAAATATTATACAGATATTCGGGTACTTCAACCGTTCCACACAAGTTCCCAATGCGTTCTTTTAAATGTAAAGATTTTGAAAACAAAAAGGACTTGTTCATTTTTGAACAAGTCCTTTTAAAACAGGCTTCTTATTTGAAATATTCAACTGCTGAGCGGAACATACCGATATCATAATTACCGGGAACATTCTTATAAAGGTCTTTCACACAGCGCTCACTATGACCCATTTTACCGAATACTCTGCCATCGGGTGAGCAAATACCCTCAATTGCATATACTGAGTTATTGGGATTAAATCGGATGTCAGATGTAGGTTTACCGTCAGCATCAACATACTGCGTAGCTATCTGACCGTTTTGAGCAAGCTGCAAGCATAGCTCTTCACTTGCTAAAAATCTGCCTTCACCGTGTGATATCGGTACGGTGTAAATATCGCCTACATTTGTATTCATCAGCCACGGTGACTTATTTGATGCAATTCTTGTGCGAACAAGTCTTGACTGGTGACGACCGATTGTATTGAAGGTAAGTGTCGGGCAGTTTTCATCGGTATCGGTTATCTCGCCAAACGGAACAAGTCCGAGTTTGATGATAGCTTGGAAGCCGTTACAGATACCGCACATAAGTCCTTCGCGGTTCTTAAGTAGCTCGTTTGTCTGCTCCTTTACTGCGCCATTACGGAAGAATGCAGTAATGAATTTACCTGAACCGTCAGGCTCATCACCGCCGGAAAATCCGCCGGGGATGAATATCATTTGAGATTCTTTAAGACGCTTTGCAAAGTAATCAACTGAATTCTGGATACCCTCTGATGTGAGATTGTTGATAACGATTATTTCAGGTTCTGCACCTGCATCAGCCATAGCTTTTGCAGTATCATATTCGCAGTTAGTGCCGGGGAAGACAGGAATAAGCACTCTCGGCTTTGCAATTGATGTCTTACAATGAGGATATTCTTTAGCTGCATAATCAACTGATTTAAGCTCGCGTTTATCCTCACGCACCTTGTTGCAGGTGTAGATAGGCTCAAGCTTGTTTTCGTAAATATCCAACAGCTCGTCGATCGAAATGCCTTCATCACCGTACTTTATCATACCGCATCCGCAGGTAGTACCGAGCGTTGTGCCAAAGTCACAGTCATCGGCAACTTCAGCAACAAATGAACCGTAGCGATAGCCGAAAATATCATCAAGCGAAACGGTTGTATTAAACTTAAAGCCGATGCCGTTACCGAAGCCCATCTTCAAAATAGCTTCTGCCACACCACCATAGGTTGGTGTCCAGCAAGAGAGTATCTTGCCTTCACGCATCAAAGCGGTTACTTTATTGTAAGTATCTATCAATGATTCTGTAACAGGCAGACCGTTTTCATCATATTCAGGGCATATGAGTGCAACTCTGTTGCCTGCTGCTTTGAATTCGTTTGAAATTACTTCACTGCAAACACCGGTAGTAACTGCAAATGAAACGAGTGTAGGCGGAACATCAATATTCTCGAAAGTACCGCTCATTGAGTCTTTACCGCCGATAGATGCGATCTTTAACTGCTTTTGTGCCTTGTATGCACCGAGCAATGCAGCAAGCGGTTTACCCCAACGAGCCTTATCCTGACCGGGACGCTCAAAATATTCCTGGAAGGTGAGATATACATCCTTAAACTCTGCACCGCTTGCTATAAGCTTTGATACAGACTCTATAACTGCAAGATATGCACCGTGATACGGGCTCTTTTCAGTGATAAAGGGGTTGTAGCCGTATGCCATATATGAAACTGCATCGGTATGACCCTTTTCCACAGATATCTTGTGTACCATGCTTTGAATAGGTGTGAGCTGATTTTTGCCGCCGAACGGCATAAGTACTGTGCCGGCACCAATAGTAGAGTCAAAACGCTCCGAAAGGCCTCTCTTTGAGCATATATTAAGGTCACCTGCAAGTTTTTTGAACTCAGCTGCAAAGTCAGATGAATATACTTTATCATACTTTTCTGCTTTATTTGGCGCAATGGCAATATGCTTTGCAGCACCGTTTGAATTAAGGAATTCACGGCTGATATTTACAATATCCTTGCCGTTCCAATTCATAACAAGTCTCGGCTCTGCTTGAACTACTGCAACTACAGTTGCATCAAGGTTCTCTTCTTTTGCAAGTGCTTTAAATCGGTCAACGTCCTCGGGAGCAACTACAACCGCCATGCGCTCCTGTGATTCAGATATAGCAAGCTCTGTTCCGTCAAGTCCGTCGTACTTTTTAGGTACTGCATTCAGATCTATAACAAGACCGTCTGCAAGCTCACCGACTGCAACGGATACACCGCCTGCACCGAAGTCGTTACAGCGTTTGATAAGCAATGATGCCTCTGGATTTCTGAACAGACGTTGCAGTTTGCGTTCCTCGGGAGCGTTACCCTTTTGCACCTCTGCACCGCAGGTCGTGAGTGAAGAAAGTGTGTGTGATTTTGATGAGCCGGTAGCACCTCCGCAGCCGTCACGACCGGTCTTGCCGCCAAGCAGTATAACAATATCGCCTGCTTCTGGACGCTCACGGCGTACATTTTTTGCAGGAGCAGCTGCAATAACAGCACCTATCTCCATACGCTTTGCAACATATCCCGGATGATAAATTTCATCAACCTGACCGGTTGCAAGACCTATCTGGTTACCGTATGAGCTATATCCTGCGGCAGCAGTAGTAACGATCTTTCTCTGCGGCAATTTGCCTTTTATTGTGTCCTTAACCGGAACCAGCGGATCGGCAGCACCGGTCACACGCATCGCTGCGTAAACATATGAACGACCTGAAAGCGGATCACGGATAGCACCGCCGATGCAGGTAGCCGCACCGCCGAATGGCTCTATTTCGGTGGGATGGTTGTGTGTTTCATTTTTAAATAAAAGCAACCAGTCTTCTTCAACACCGTCAACAGTTATCTTT
>JAFPAK010000028.1 GCA_017390825.1 Clostridia bacterium | reverse complement strand
GGTTCAGAAGATACAAAGCGCCGTCTTGGTGTTAAGTTTAAGGTTAAGCTTCCTGAATCAAAGAATCCGAAGGGCATCCTTGAAAACTATGTTGATAAACAGGTTATCATGGGCATCCGTCCTGAACATATCCATGACGAGCCCAAGCTCCTCAAAGAATTCCCAGACGGTATCGTATCTTGTAATGTTGAAGTTACTGAGCTTATGGGTGCTGAAACATATCTTTATGTTGATTGCGAGACAAACAAGCTTATCGCTCGTGTATCTCCCGATACAACTGCAAAGATGGGTGAAGAAATCGATATTACTCTTGAGCCCGGAAAGATCCACCTTTTCGACAAGGACACAGAGCAGGCTATCTCTCACTAATAAAATAATTAAAGCAGGTAGGAAATTTTCCTACCTGCTTTTTGTTGCTATTCTGCTTATTTCCAACAATCTGTATCGTGGCGAAGTTTAATGTCTTCTGCCCGGAATACAGGCTCTTTCCCCTGCTTACGCTGAATCTCATAATCCTTCAAAGCACGGATAGCATATTTACTCAAAATAAATATGACCGGAATATTTATTATTGTCATAGCGCCCATAGTAATGTCTGCAATATCCCAGAGTAGACCGGCACTTAATCCGGCGCCGATAAATATTACTATCGATGCAATAATATAATACACACTTTGAAAGAGTTTGCCCGGTTTTCGTTTTAATAAGAAATAAATACATTGATCAACATAATATAGATTTCCGAGCAAGGTTGTGAAAGCAAATAAAATCATTGCAACAGTGATAAATGCGGGGCCGAATGTGCCAAGAGTTTTTGATAGTGCCTCCTGAACATACGGTGCGCCGGATAAACCTTCACTCGGCTCAACACCTGAGCACATACACATAAACGCAGTTGCAGAGCAAATAAGTAATGTATCAATAAATACCGAAAGCACCTGAACAAGACCTTGCTTAATAGGATGGGTTACATCGGCTGAGGCGGATGCATTCGGTGCTGATCCAACACCTGCTTCATTACTGAAAAGGCCACGCTTAATACCGTACATTATGCACGATCCACTGAAACCACCAAATATAGCTTTCAAATCAAATGCCTCGCTAAAAATGCGGGCAAAAACCGAAGGTAATGTTGTTATATTCATCACAATTATAAGCAATGCAATAAGAACATAGGCAATACCCATTATCGGAACTAACCAACTCGTTACCTTTATCATACGTTTTCCGCCACCGAAAAGGCAGTATCCAACAATAACAGCGAGAATAAGACCGATAATCCAAGGTGTATATTTTTCATTGTAAAAACTATAGGATGAGAATGTTGATTGCAGATTGTAAGATGCAAGCATATTAAATCCAAAACCGTAAGTAACTATAAGAAATACAGAAAAAACAACTGCTAAAACACGATTTTTTAATGCTGTTTCAATATAATATGCAGGACCGCCGTAATATCCGTCAGGTCCTTTCTTTTTATATATCTGCGCAAGAGTGCTCTCGATCAGAGCGGAAGCACTACCAATGACAGCGATGATCCACATCCAAAACACCGACCCAAAGCCACCAAGGCAAAGAGCAGTAGATACTCCTACTATATTGCCGGTGCCGACACGAGATGCAGTAGATACCATCAATGCCTGAAAAGATGAAACACCCTTACCATCTTTAGGCTTCTCGGTTACAGCACGAAGCTGCTCCCTAAATAAGCGAAACTGTGCAAAACGAGTTCTTACAGTAAAGTATATTCCACCGACTATCAGCAGAATGATCAGTATGTAGCCATATAAAGCATCACTAACAATAGAAACGATTTGTTCTAACATATAATACCCCTTTTCCTATAAGTTAGTATGTATTATATCATAAAACTTCATAACTTTCAATGAAATCTGCTTCGCAGATGAAATTAAATCCACCCATCATCTGATCACCGCGGATTTCATCCCACGCAAGTGGAATTTATCCCGTCAGCAAGGACGGATTTAGTTGAAAAGAAACAACCTTTGTCTGGTAGACAAAGGTTGTTTCTTTTCTGCGAAAGACTACCTAAACGGAGCAGAATCGAGGTAAAAGTAAGCAAAAGTATGCTAATGCCGATGAAATAGTTTCTTAATTATTTCGAGAAAAGAGCTTCTCTTGCTTTCAGGAAAAGGTTCATCCAACACCCACGGCAAATCTATGCCGTAAATGGTGACAGTAAAATATTCGTCTGTTTTTTGTTCGTTGGGAACATACCAATTGTCAATAACTATATTGAGAAAAAGACCTCCGTCAAACATATCAATTTCGTACTTATCAGATTCTAATATTTTACCGATTACGGTGTAAGAAACAAAATGATAGTCAATATAATCCTTGTCAGCACAAGATCCTATTTCATCGGGTCTTTCAATCAATAAGCCCAATTCGGCAAGGAATTCTTTTAGTTTAGGGAATTTCTCTGCGATTTGGGCATAAAGATTGCGATCCTCATCACAATCACATATATTGTGTTCCTGGGAATATTTTGAGGTGCCTTCAATATCAACATCCAGAACATAGCCGTGTTTGCGTATGATCATTTTGTATTCTCCCTTGCAGTTCGGCAAGCTTGTTTTCTTTCACATAATCGTCTCTTTTGGGAATTATTATATCATAAAACCTAGGAAATTTCAATGATGCATCGACTTCGTCGATATGATGTATTGCGCTGTGCGCAATATGATGCTGCTCGCTTCACTCGCAATGATGCGATGTTTGCCACAAACATTAGGTGAAGCCGACATCATTAGCGTCAGCGGCATCATTAGTGAAACGACATCATTTGCCGAAGGCAAACATCATTCAAAAAGACCACTTTTGTCCGGTAGACAAAAGTGGTCTTTTTGTTGGCGCAGACTGAGGGATTTGAACCCTCGATACGGCGTTCACCGTATACATGATTTCCAATCATGCTCCTTCGGCCACTCGGACAAATCTGCGAATATTAAACTACCAATCAATTATAATCAAATCACAGTGCTTTGTCAAGTAGTTTTTTACATAAATATTATACTTGAATCTTTAGATTGCGCCATTGAAACATAATCGTTTCCTGCTATTATTATATGATCAACAACCTTTACATTTACTGAACGCATGGCGCTAACAATATTATGTGTAGTAAGAATATCATCACGGCTTGGAATAGCAATACCGCTCGGATGATTGTGACATAATATAAGTTGAGTCGCTTTACATTGTAATGCTATTTCAACAAGCTTTCTTATATCGATGGCAGTGCTGATAACAGAGCCTTCGCCGATTTTTGACCACTTTATAAGTTTTCCCTTGCGATTTAGGAATAATGCAGAAGAAATTTCAACATTTACATCAATATATTTGCTGCAAAGATAAGCAAATGCGTCCTCACTGGATAAAATAAGCTTACCGTCGCTAAACTTATCATCCATATAAACAGCAGCCGCAGCAGGAATAAGCTTTAACAAAAAAGCCATGTTCTCACCAACGCCCTTTACTTTCAGCAGATCTTCAAACGAAGCATCAAGCACACCTGAAAAGGAGCCGAACTCATCAATAAGAGTATGAGCAAGCGGATTGGTATCTCCTCTTGCATTGGAATAATACAAAAGCATTTCAAGCATTTCATGTTCGTGAAAAGCATCTTTGCCCGATTGCAAAAACTTCCCTCTCATTCTTTTACGGTGTCCCTCGTGCATTGCATTCTCTCCCAACTGAATTTACATACATTATACATTGAATACAATGTGTTTTCAAGTAATTTTGTATAAAGTTTATTTAACAAAAAATAATGTTTATAATTAATTTGCTTTTTTTGAATTAATCACTTGATTTTAGCAAATGAAAGTTTTATAATTTAGTAGAAAATTGACAATTAAAGGATTTGATTGTGAATGGAAGAATTTATCAAAAGAATTATTGAAATTAACAAGGAAGCAGAAAAAATGACTTCCAATATCGGCGAAATGCGTAAAACAGCTGATCAAGAGATTGCTGAAGAATTAAAAAGAATGAGCGTTGAAGCCAAAGAACAAGCTGATGCCGAGGTAGAAAAATATCGACATGACTTGTCATCAGAAATGAGAAAAAAGCTTGAAAGCAAAAATGCGGAATATGACTCTTTTCTTGAAGCGTTTGACAGTATATATAAACAACATCATAATGAATGGGTCGACACTCTTGTAAAGCGAGCGGTCGAATAACTTTTGCTATCATTAAAAATAAGGCGGTGATATTTTGGGTAATGCTTCAACTGCTGTTCTTGTGAAATCAAGAGCTAAATACAGCCTTCATTTAACTGATAATGAATATGATGCATTGATAAACTGTGCCTCAATCAAAGACATTGTCGCATATCTGCGTACAAACACACATTATAATGTATCCTTAGAGGGTATACAGGAAGCTGCTGTACACAGAGGAAATCTTGAAACGCTTCTTAAAAACAAAATATATGAAGACTTTGCACAGCTTTGCAAATTTGAAAAATCTATTGGTCAGCACTATTTTGAATACATGATGGTGCGAAACGAAGTTGAGCGACTGCTTATCTTCATAAGATATTTGATCGCAGGCACGCCGGAAAAATTCATTTTTTCGCTTCCCGACTTCTTTTATCGACATTCTCATATTGATTTTGTGCAAATGACAGTTTGCAAAAGCTTTGACGATTTGCTTCAGGTATTAAGTAATACAGATTATTACAAATTACTACTCCCCTTCCGTCCTGAAAAAAACAGTAATAATGTTGACTTTACAGCAATTGAAAGCGTGCTGGAAAGATATCGTTTTGACTGTGCAAGTGAGATCACTCATAAATATTTTTCAGGTAGCGAAGCAGACGAGTTGATGACGATATTCTCAATGCAGGCAGAGCTTGACAATCTCAGAAAGATATACCGTGCTAAGAAGTACTATGATTTTTCGCCGGATGTATTAAAAGCAATGCTTAATAAGCAAAGATGTTTTTTAAATAAGATTTCCTATGAAAATGTTGTGAACGCAGACGATGAGCAGGATATGTTGAAAATTCTTAAAAAAACACGGTACCGAAGCTACCTTACTCAAAATGGCATAGAGGATTGCTTTGACCGTATTGCAGACAAAATGCTCTACTCATATTGCAGAAGAAAGATGCGTTTTTCACAAAACGCTACCACTGTAATGGCATCTGTAATTCAATTGTTTGAGATTGAGATAGATAATCTCACAAACATTATAGAGGGTAAGCGTTACGGAATCGATAACGATAGCATTAAAAATATGCTTATCATTGATTAAGAGGTGAATATTAATTGGCAATTGAAAAAATGACGATGGTCAGCATCATGGGCAAATTCGATTCGCTTGATGAAACTATCAGCGCGTATCTTGCTACCGGCTGTTTTCAACCTGAGACTGCGTCACAATTTGTTTCAAATGTAAAAGGATTTTCAAACATCGGTGAAGAAAATCCCTTTGCTGAAAGCTTGGCAAGACTTGAAGAATTGTTCGACAAGTCCGGAATAGAACCACATATCGTGGATAATCCTGTATTTATTCCGACCCTTGATGATATCGACAAAAAGATGAAAGAGCTTAATCAAAGGCTTGGTTCACTTTTTGATAAGCGTACAGCATATGACAGCAAGATCGAAGAAAATTCACAGAGCATTGATATGCTGCGTCACTTTGAAGAGCTTGACATTAATCTTGAGGATGCTTATCATTCAAAATTTGTAAAATTCAGATTTGGCAAAATGCCATCTGTAAGCTTTGATAAACTCAAATTTTACAACAGTAACCGTGATATACCCTTCTACATCTGTTTTGAAGATGATGAATATGTAACGGGAATTTATGTTGAGTCCAATGAAGAAAGCCAAAAGATCGGAACATTATTCAGCGACCTTGGCTTTGAAGAGCTTGAAATGCCTAAAGTACTGCATTCGGATGTACAGCTTATTGATATAGACAGTAAGATTTCGGATCTTGAAAAATTCAGCGAATTGAATTTCAGTATTGAGGAAATGAATTCAACTGAATATATTAAATTCCGTTTAGGCAGAATGCCTCTTGTTGAATATAACAGGCTCAACAGCAATACTCCCGATGAATTCGCAAAGTTCTTTGTTTGTTCAATCGAAAACGGTGTATGCAGCGGTATCTATCTTGCCCCTGCTAATAAAATTGAAGAGTTGGATGCGATATTCAGCAACTACGGATTTGAAAAAATTGAGTTGGACGGTGTTGTAAATACACCAAAGCAAGCAATAGCTGAATTAAAACGAAAGCGCAACGACTATCTCATGCAGCTTGAAAAAATGGAAGACTCAGCTAAAAAAACCGAAACGGTGCTTGCACGTATAGTGAAAAATCATGATCCGAAAAAGATCACTGTTAAATACGGTAGGCTTTCAAAAGAAAGCTATAAAAAGCTTGATTATTATAATAGTAATCCATATCTTGTTTTTTCACCCTGTTCTGAAGAAAACGAATTCCTGTACGGTATATATGTTTCTCCTACCGACGAGGTTCAAGCAATTGACAGCGTTTTTGCAAGTCTTTTCTTTGAAAGATTGTATCTTCCCGAGGCAGTAGGAACTCCAAAGC
>JAFPAK010000260.1 GCA_017390825.1 Clostridia bacterium | reverse complement strand
TAAGCGGGGGAGACCACCGGGTCAGCCAGCTCCCAGATCTTGCCGACAGGATCCTTGAATGCGCCATCGCCGTAAACCATGACCTCAATGTGTTTTCCTGTGACTTTCAGGAGTTTTTCCTGAATATCTTCTACAAGCTTCTGACACTCTTCTCTCGGAAAAAGTTTTACTGTATCTTCTGTAGCCTTATTGGAACCAAGCAAACCATAGCGAGCATTCCATCCGCTTCCGTCAACAGAAGAAGTCATTATTTCATCCAACCCAAATACCTTTTCTGCACCCGCTGCTTTCAGCAAACGCTTTGTACGCACTCGTGAGTGAATATCACAATTGAGAACATTTTTTGTATAATTCAAAATAGCACGGCAATCATTAGCGAAAATCACCTCAACCTCTGCACCGCACTCACGGATTAAGTCAGAATAATATTCCACATAATCAACACCTGTAAAGGTATGTTTAGGAAAACCAAACAGGGTTCTCCATTCTTTTTCGGTCAATATGTCTGTATAAGGGTTAATGCCTTTTTCATCAAGTAAATCTATATCAACAAGATGATTACCAACCTCATCAGAAGGGTAACTCAGCATCAAAACAATTTTTTTACACCCTTTTGCAATACCACGAAGACAAATTGCAAATCTGTTTCTGCTCAGAATAGGGAAAATAACTCCAACTGTTTCACCACCAAATTTATTTCGTACATCAGCAGCAATATTTTCAACACTCGCATAGTTACCCTGTGCTCGTGCTACAATCGCTTCTGTCATACATACTACATCACGATCTCTCGGTACCAGTCCTTCTGTGTTAATTGCATCTACAATGGAAGCGGTAACGATTTCTATCAGGTTGTCACCCTGACGGATAATCGGTGCACGGAGTCCCATTGAAACTGTTCCATAAACTCTGCCCATAATTTTATCCTCCACCTATTGACTTATTCTTATGATATTATTATAATACAAATATAGTTATAAGTAAAGCAGATAATACTTACAACCGTGATAAGGAGGGCTTATATGAAAACAAAACTTGATTATTACCGAATTTTTTTTGAAACTGCACGATTTTGTTCATTTTCAACCGCCGCACAACACCTATACATTTCGCAGTCCGCTATTTCTCAATGCATACAACAGCTTGAAAGTGACTTGAATGTGCAGCTTTTTGTAAGGACAAGAAAAGGAGTATCTCTTACAAATGAAGGTAAAATCCTTTTCCTGAAAGTTGAAAATGCTATCAACTCGATAGAGCAAGGCGAAAGTCAACTTGAAAGACTTCGACATCTTGAAGCAGGCGAGCTTAAAATTGCTGCCGGTGATACGATAACCAGCCATTTTCTTCTAAAATATCTCGAAGAATTTCATGCTACATATCCTGATATACGAATAGAAATGGCAAATTCCTATTCATCGCATATGATTACCCATGTAAAAGATGGAAGAGCCGACCTGGCTTTTGTAAATATGCCTTTTAAGGATGATGAGCTTGTGATTAAACCTTGTTTCGAAATTAACGATATATTTGTCTGCGGTGCCGATTTTGACAAAAAAACTTCGTACTCATGGGAAGAAATATCGGATTTGCCACTTATACTTCTTGAAAAAAATTCATCCTCTCGTTGTTTTCTTGATAAAATATTCATGGATAAAGGCATATCCTTAAATCCACAGATTGAAATCGCGGCACATGACCTACTTATTCGTTTTGCCTCAATCCATCTTGGAGTTTCGTGCATCGTTGAAGAATTTTCAAAGGAGGAACTAAAAAAAGGATTAATCAAAAAATTATCTCTTAACCCACCACTTCCCAAAAGAAGCATTGGATGTGCATATTTAAAAAATGCACCGCTTTCTTATGCAGCAAAAGCATTTATGGATTTGATTAAGTGAAAACAAAAGTGCATCAGAATTTAAAATACTCAAAACTGATTTTTTCGTTTTCTTGAATGAACGTTTCTTTGTGTTTGAATATTGCATTTATATAGGTCCGTTACATTAAAAGTGCCTCCGTGATTAAACACTGGAGGCT
>JAFPAK010000259.1 GCA_017390825.1 Clostridia bacterium | reverse complement strand
GATTTTAAAAGTGAAAAGACAGCAAAGCAGGTGCTTGTATGCCGACATAACCGAGAGGATTTTTGCCTTGCATCAAAAATGCCCACTATGTTTTTGAAGTCTGATTCAGACCTTGAGCGTATCTTTACGGAGCAGCTCGATAACTGTGGTGTTGAGTATTTTGATTATTATCTTCTGCACAATTTAACAGTGGATAATTATGCTATTGCAGAGAAATATAATGCATTTGATTTTGTGCTTAAAAAGAAGCAGGAGGGATATATCAAACATATAGGATTTTCATTCCATGACAGCGCAAAGCTGCTTGATGAGATATTAACTGCACATCCCGAAGTCGAGTTTGTTCAGCTACAGATAAATTATCTTGATTGGGAGGACGAAAATATCCAGTCCCGAAAGTGCTATGAGATTGCAAGAAAGCACAATAAGGATATTATTATTATGGAGCCGGTAAAAGGAGGGACTCTTGCAAATGTGCCGCAGTCGGTAGAAAGCATGTTTAAAACCGCACTTCCCGATATGTCTGTACCTTCATGGGCTATACGCTTTGCAGCAGGGCTTGATGGGGTTATCATGGTTCTCAGCGGCATGAGCAACACAGAACAATTGATTGATAATATCAGTTATATGAAGGAATTTAAGCCATTGAGTGAAAAAGAGCGTGTACTCACCGAAACAGCAGCAGATATAATAAAAGGAACTATTGCAATTGCCTGTACCGGATGTGCTTATTGTACTGACGGATGTCCTATGAATATTCCAATACCGTCATATTTTTCACTTTATAACAATGATAAGCGTGCAATTAATCAGGGCTTTTCTGTTCAGGAAACATATTATGATAACCTTGCTAGTGAGCACGGCAAGGCTTCGGATTGTATTGGATGCGGACAGTGTGAGGGACATTGCCCACAGCATCTACCGATAATTGATCTGCTTAAAAAAGTAGCAGAGAATTTTGAGTAAAATGATAAACGGCAACCGTTCGGTTGCCGTTTTAATGTTAAATAATATAGTCTGAAATACAGTTGCACAAATGTATATAGGTCTCACAAATATAGACGGTCATTTGCACAGAAAGATTGATTGCTAATAAAATTATATTTATTGTTTTTTCATTTGCCTTAAAAACAACAACACAGCAAGTGCAGATATAACAAAAGTGTAGCCGAGAACCCAGATAATATGCGGATAAATATCGGTAAAGTCACCGCCGAGTACGGCTCTTTCAAGTTCTACTGCGTGAACAAATGGTAGAGCATATGCTATATTCTTGAATACACCGCCTACCAGATTGAGATCAAACCATACTCCCGAAAGCCACGCAGTAAGATTTGTCAGCAATGCGCCACAGATACCGCCGACCTGCTTTGTAGTTAAAATACTGCCAAACATAAGACCCAATGCAATAAACAATAGTGCAACAGGTATTAAAAAAATCAATGCATATATAATGTTTACCGTGACATCAAGACCAAGTATTATGGCTGCAATGTAGCAAACCATGCTTTGTGCTATTGCTATAGGCAGAATAGGCAAGGCATAGCCTAATACAAAATCAGCGGCAGAAAGGGGAGTGGTGTATAATCTTTGCAGCAGGGCGCTTTCTCTGTCTTTTGCAATAAGTGTTGCTGAAAACAGCGTCATAAAAGCAAGACCGAATACGCTTATACCAGGTGTAAGACTTTGAATTTCAAAAAGTTCAACCGGAATATTAGCTTGAATTGCCGAAAGCAGTAGAATCAGCACAATAGGAAATCCTAATCCGAAAGCCAAAGTCAAGGGGTCGCGCAATATCTCCTTTGCGGTGCGATTTGCAAATGTTATCATTTTCATTTTATATCCCCCTTTACAATTGCAATGAATGCTTCCTCAAATTTTTCTTTCTGTGCTCGTGCTTTCAATTCATCCGCAGTACCCAAAGCAAGCAATCTGCCGTTTTTCATAATGCCGATACGGTCAGATAACGCTTCAGCCTCTTCCATGTAATGGGTCGTGAGAATGATAGTTGTGTTTTCTTTTAATGCACGGATAGTGTCCCATAGCTCGCTTCTTGCAATTACATCAAGACCGAGTGTCGGTTCATCAAGAAACAGTATCTCTGGCTCACTTGTCAGAGCCATTGCAATACTTAATCTGCGTTGCCAGCCGCCCGATAGCTTGCCGGCTTTTTTATTAAGTATTGCGTGCAGATCAAATTGATCTGTAAGAGCAGCGATTTTAGAGGCGGTATTTTCTTTTGAAAAACCATGTACACCGCACATAAGTCTGGCAGCCTT
>JAFPAK010000258.1 GCA_017390825.1 Clostridia bacterium | reverse complement strand
GCTTCATTATCAATATTTTCACTGATATCTACTACACGGTCGCCGTCAAGCTTTAAAGAATATTCAGCATTTAAGCCTTCTTTATACGCTATCGTAATATCTGCGCCGCTGTCGATATGTTTATCTATCATATCCGACACATTGAAGTTGGATATTACATTAGATGTACCGAAAATAACATAATCCTCTTTTGAATGCTCAAAAAAGCTCATACTGTTATTGAGTGCATCCATTTTACCCTTGTATACACCGCCCTGTGCATATGAATACGGTGAGAGCATAAACAATCCGCCGGTCTTGTGAGCAAGATCCCACGGATGACCGTTACCTACATGATCCGCCAACGACTGATAGTTGCGTTTTGTGATAAGTCCGACTCTTCGGATGCCTGCGTTCACCATTTCCGACAAAATAAAGTCTACAAGACGATAACGGCAACCAAATGGAACGGAACCCATTGTTCTTTGTGTTGTAAGCTCAGGTAATTTAGAATCTGTTGTGTTACAGAACACAACACCCATTACTCGTGAATTTTTCATTTTTCAATCTGTGCCTTTCCGACTCATTTTATATATTTATCCAGCGTTTGTACGAGCCTTACAAGAGCTGGTGCGAAAAATACAAATTATATGCCGAGCATTGCACATGGCGGCACTGTTTCATTTTCACCGACAACGATGCCGGGGCCTATAGTTGCCACGCCCCAATCCTCAATATTCTCTGCTTCCTCAGGGCGCTTACCTACTACTGCGCCGCTTTTTATTACTGCATTTTCTGCAACGATAGCATACTGAACTATTGCGCCTTTTTCGATTTTTGCGCCCGGCATTACAACACTGTCACGCACAACTGCGCCCTTTTCTACCTCTGCACCGGTAAACAGCACCGAGTCGTAAACATCACCGCCCACATAGCAGCCCTCGCTGACAAGTGAATTCTGTACCTTTGCTTCATTCGATACATAATGAGGCGGCAACGCTCTTGTTCTTGCATAGATACGCCAATCGGGATCGTCAAGTTCAAGCGGAATTTTGGGATTAAGTATATCCATGTTGGCATCCCAAAGGCTATCGATAGTACCAACATCCTTCCAATAGCCATCGAAATCGTAAGCCATGAGTTTTTTACCGTCATTAAGCATGGCAGGAATTATGTTTTTACCAAAATCGTTGCTTGAATTAGGATCAGCCTCATCATCGATAAGATATTTACGAAGCTCTTTCCATGAGAATATGTAAATACCCATTGAAGCCTTGTTACTCTTCGGATTCTTGGGCTTCTCTTCAAACTCATATACGCTGTTGTCCGGATTGGTGTTCATAATACCGAAGCGTGAAGCCTCCTGCATTGAAACCTCAAGAACTGCAATTGTACAATCGGCATTATGCTCTTTATGATAATCTATCATATCCGAATAGTCCATTTTATAAATATGATCACCTGAAAGCACAAGCACATACTCGGGATCATACCGCTCGATAAAATGAATATTCTGATAGATCGCATTAGCAGTACCCTTGTACCAATCAGCACCCGTTTTTCGCTGGAAAGGAGGTAATACATGTACACCGCCGGTATTGCGATCCAAATCCCAAGGAGTACCCGAACCAATGTAATCATTAAGTTCAAGCGGCTGATACTGGGTCAAAACACCGACTGTATCAATGCCTGAGTTTGTGCAGTTGGAAAGAGGAAAATCTATGATCCTGTATTTTCCCCCGAAAGGAACTGCCGGTTTCGCCACCTTTCGAGTCAGCGCACCTAATCTGCTCCCCTCACCTCCTGCAAGCAGCATGGCAACGCATTCTTTTTTGAAAATCATACTGTTTTCGCTCCTCTCATTCTTTTCCTTAATAAACGCAACCATACAAACCGAATTCTCAATGGTATGAAAACGGTATGTATTGATTTAATATATATTATATCTATAGTATAGTTTAACAAATTACCAATAAAATTTCAAGTACTTTTTGTAAAAAATATATGATTTTCTAATTAAATTTCATTAAATTTGGGTCATCAGTAAATTATATGACCGCAGATGTGTAAAAATTAGCGAAAATTGAAATAAGTATCAACTATTTTCTAAATTCAAATAGGTTTCGGGAACATCGCCGACTATAATTGTTTCAGCTATAACAAAAGAGTTTTCAAGTTCAGTATATGTATCATACCATGGGATAAGTACAGAAATTTTTGTTGTAATATGCAAATATACAGAATGCTTCGTTTGATTTATTCCCACACTTACAAAGCTATCTTTAAGCTCGGTTGCAGGCGTACATACAAGACTGTATTTTAAATTCACATAAGGGCCCTTGCCGGACATATATTCATTTCCGGTGAAAGTACCAATGCGTATCTTAAGAGTTCCGGTATCATATCCAGAAACCGCATCAGCTATCTCAAGATTTACCTGCGCCACGAATTTGTTTACCTCGGTCGAATTAAGCTCTGCCGATTTTACATTCCCGTCATTATCATAAACTGTGCTGACAAAATCGCTATACTCAACTTCACAAACCAACTCCTTCATCCTCTTATTTATCTCTCTGTTTACCACGGTTTTGGCAGTATCGCAGGCAGCTTTTTGTATTAAAAATCCAGTGTTATCGCTGCAAGCAAAGCACAAAACACACACAAGGATCAATATTCCTGCCACCATCAGCCTGAACCTTAGAATTTGTACTCGTTTTCTCCGCATAAAAAACGCCCCCTGTGTATATTATTAAATAAACACAGTGAGCGTTACAAACCTATTTATAGTTTTCCTTGAGATTTTGCTTTCAGATAAGCATTGATAAATCCGTCAAGATCACCATCCATAACAGCATTGATATTACCGTTTTCAAAGCCTGTTCTGTGATCCTTTGCAAGAGTATACGGCATAAATACATACGAGCGTATCTGCGAGCCCCATGCAATCTCCTTTTGCACACCCTTGATATCCTCAATCTTGTCGAGATGCTCTCTCTCCTTTATCTCGATCAACTTTGACTTAAGCATCTTCATCGCAACATCACGATTCTGATGCTGTGAGCGTTCATTCTGACAAGCAACGACGATACCTGTTGGAATATGAGTTATACGGACTGCGCTGGAAGTCTTATTTACATGCTGACCGCCTGCGCCTGAAGCACGATAAACATCTATTTTAAGATCATCAGGATTTATATCAACCTGTATGTTATCATCTATCTCCGGCATGACCTCCAAGGAGGCAAATGAAGTATGGCGTCTTCCGCTTGAATCGAACGGTGAAACACGGACAAGGCGGTGAACACCCATTTCACTCTTTAAATAGCCGTAAGCATTATGACCTTCAATAAGAACAACAGCACTTTTAAGTCCTGCATCATCACCGTCAAGATAATCAAGCGTCTTGCAGGTGAAGGAATGGCGCTCTGCCCAATGATTATACATTCTGAAAAGCATTTCCGCCCAATCCTGCGCCTCTGTTCCGCCGGCTCCGGCATGGAAGGTAAGGATAGCATTATTGGCATCATACTCACCGGAAAGTAGCGTTGTAAGCCGCAGTTTTTCATAATCATCAACAAAGCTGTCACAAGCCGCCATCATTTCCTCTACCATACTTTCATCGTCAGCCTCATTGACCAATTCGATAAGCACAAGCGCATCATCATACTCGCCTGCAAGATCAGTATAGCTTTTTTCAACTGCTTTAAGCTGGCTGACTTGCTTCAAAACAGACTGGGACTTTTCAACATCATCCCAAAATCCTTCTTGAGTCTGCATTTCCTCAAGCTCTTTGATCTGCTTATTTATAACATCAAGATTAAGCGCCTCTTTAAGCTCTGACAGCTCCGATTCATATGC
Source organism: Clostridia bacterium (assembly GCA_017390825.1). Next base: position 6,662 of record JAFPAK010000258.1, on the reverse strand, counting down.
CGAGATACGCTGTTTCTGTTCTTCACAAACTATCATAAAATAAACCTTTCTTAATTTAAGATTGCAGCAAGACTTACCCATCCGCCGTCATCATACCGTGCAGCTATCGAAAATCCGGCAGCAGTAATTGCTTCTATGACCTCGTCAGCTCGTGTGTCGATAATACCGGATGTGATAAACACACCGCCTTCTTTCACAAAATCAGTGACATTATCACAAAGTCTTATAATAACATCCGCAACAATGTTTGCAATGACAATATCATATTTTCCGCTCACCTTGTCAGCAAGATCACCGTTAACAAATGTGAGTTGCGGCTCTTTATAACCGTTTTTTATGCCGTTTTCACGAGCGGTCTTTACGCTCAGCGGATCAATATCAACGCCAAAAGCACTTTCTGCGCCGAGCAGTAAGGCTGCAATTGAAAGAATACCGCTTCCTGTACCGATATCAAGCACCTTTTCGCCGCATTTCACATATTGCTCAAGCGCTGCAAGACAAAGTCTTGTAGTTGCGTGAGTTCCGGTACCGAAAGCAGCGCCCGGATCTATTTTCAGTATCTTGCGATTTGTAACCCCGACCTTTTCCCATTCAGGCAAAATAAGAAGACGCTCGCCTATCTCGGTAGGTTTGAAAAACTGCTTCCAGTTATTTGCCCAATCCTCTTCGTTGATTCCGACGGTTGAGATAGTATATTTAATCTGCTCATTATCAAGGCAGTATGATAGGAATGCCACAGCCTCTTTGGGATTTTCCTCCGGAGAAATATATATGTGGATTATTGCAGTTTCACGATCTTTTGCAATGAGCTCTTCATCAATAAGATCAATATGTGCTATTTCCTGTGCTCCCTGCTCAAGATCGGAGTAATCCTCAATATAAAATCCATATGGCACGACCATACACGCAATGTTACCTGCACGCTCAACATCATTGACCGAGATATTCAGTAAAATTTCAGTCCAATCCATAAACACCGTTCCTTAAAACAACACTAAATCCGACAGTACTGCCGGATTTAGTGAATAAACTATATACTATAAATTAGCGATTGAAAATAGAGATCACATCGAAGTCGTTTGAATCGTCTGTTTCAAGACCTGCAAATGTATCATTCTTCTTTTTCTGTGCATCTGAAGAACCGGTTGCAATAACAGTGATCTTAATAGCATCCTCCATCGACTCGTCAAAATCAAGACCCCAAATAATATTTGCATCGGGATGAGCAGCTTCACTGATAATGGTTGAAGCCTGTGTAACCTCATCAAGACCGATATCAGGAGAAGCTGTAATGCTGATAATGATACCGTGAGCGCCGTTCATTGAAGTTTCGATAAGCGGACTTGTGATAGCAGCGTGTGCAGCAGTTTCTGCCTTATCTCTGCCTTCACCATAACCAACGCCCATATGAGCATAGCCGGAATCCTTAAGAACGGTAGTAACATCGGCAAAATCAAGGTTGACTTCAGCTGTGTTGCTTACAAGCTCTGAAATACTCTGAACACCTTGACGGAGAATATCATCAGCCATCAGGAATGCGTTTTTAAGTGTGATCTTCTGCTCTGAAATGAGCTTAAGACGCTCGTTGGGGATAACAATGATACAGTCAACATGCTGTGAAAGCTCTGCAATACCCTTTTCAGCCTGCTTCATACGACGCTGACCCTCAAATGAGAACGGCTTTGTTACAACGCCGACTGTAAGAATACCCATTTCCTTAGCGATCTGAGCAACTACAGGAGCTGCACCGGTACCTGTACCGCCGCCCATACCGGCAGTAATAAATACCATATCAGTTCCTTTAAGTACATTTATAATATCGTCTTTTGACTCTTCAGCGGCTCCCTGACCAACTTCGGGATTAGCGCCTGCGCCCATACCGTGAGTAAGCTTCTCACCGATCTGAACCTTATGCTGAGCCTGTGATTTAAGAATTGCTGCCTTATCGGAGTTAACTACAACAAATTCAGCGCCTTTAACACCGGCATTGATCATTGTTGTAACAGCGTTACCGCCGCCTCCGCCGACACCTACAACTTTTATTGACACTACTTCATTCTCTTCATTTGAAATTTCAAACGGCATTTGTTTATCCTCCTAATATTTATACTAAAAGACCTAATTACACAATTACGCATAATCATTGTAACACGGTTCTTTTTAAATTTCAAGATATATTTTAATGTTTATATCAGTTTTTTTCGTTATATACCGCAATTTGTTCGGAATTTAACGCACTTGGCACGAAACTTGCACTCATATGGCTTGCTGATATTGCTGAAAGATCAAGAATACCCGTATCACGGTTATCTGTGCGAGCTTCTATTGTAGCTGCTGCATGAGCAAATTTTTTGTCTAAATTTGACGTGGTACCGAGTTTTAATACGATCTTATTGTCATATGTAACAAAAATATTCTGAGGATCGCTGATGCTGATAACGGTGATATTATCTATCTCGTTTGCATTTATCTCATTAATCAGCTGTGCAATCACCGTACTTGCATCAATATCCTCATCCGAAGCAAATGCTAAAAGGCTGCCGGGATCAGCATTTTGAACCTTTGCACCGCGGATGATTATAGCACCGTTATAAACCGTATCAGCAAGTTCAAGGCATTTGCCGCTGCTCGTAAGATACACATACTTTCCGCTCTGCTCTATCTGTGCATATACCGTTTCGCTCTCGACGGTTATCTGGATCTCCGACGGTAGCTTGCGCTTAACTGCTGCTGACTTGATATACGGTAAACGTGCCGACAGTTTTTCGCTGACAGAACCGGTATCAGCTCTAAAAAGATTATCACCCGTTTCAATACCACAGTTGGCAGTTATCTCGCTGACAGTATAGACACTTGCACCCCTCACCGTTATCTTTTCTACCGGAAAGAACACCGTAAGTGATAAAACTATGAGCAAAGCTATCAAGAACACACCACCGAGAAAATACATCAACGCCGGTGACGAACGGTGCTTTCTCTTTTTACTCCTTATTTTCTTTCTTTTTTGCATTTTATATTTATCCTAACTTGAAAATTATTCTCTTACTATATCGGCACCAACAGATGAAAGAGACTGTTCAATGCCTTCGTAACCTCTGTCTATATGATGCGTACAGGATATCACAGTCGTGCCTTCGGCACAGAGCGCTGCTATTACAAGCGCTGCACCTCCCCGAAGATCGGTCGCACAAACATTTGCGCCATGCAGACTTTCAACGCCGCAACAAATAGCACTTTGACCGTTGACCGAGATCATTGCACCCATTTTACACAGCTGCTCTGCATGACGGTATCGTTTTTCAAAAATCGTTTCATTAAACGCAGTCACACCTTTTGCAACGCTGCATACTGCCATAAACGGAGGAAGCGCATCAGTAGGAAATTGCGGATACACTCCGGTTTGTACTGATAATGGCGAACAAGGACGTTTATACGCAGAAATGACCATTTCATTATCATATGCAGTAATACCACATCCGCAAAGAGAAAGTTTTTCGCATATTGCCCGAAGGTGCTCATTTTTCACTCCGCAAAGACGGAGATTACCACCCGTCGCAGCAGCTGCACACATATATGTTACTGCTTCAATACGGTCGGGAATACAGGTGTGCTCCGCACCCATCAGATATGGAACACCCTCAATGAGTATTTTCTTTTCACCTGCACCGTAAATTTTTGCACCGCATTTGTTAAGAAAACAAGCAAGATCAATTATTTCCGGCTCACGGGCAGCGTTGTTTATTATCGTACTGCCGTCGGCGCAAACTGCCGCTAGCAGAATATTCTCTGTTGCACCTACACTGGGAAAGCGCAGAGTTATCTCGCTTCCCTGCGGTTTACCGTTACAGATATACATTTCCTGCTGTTGTGATATCGAGATTCCCATGCTTCGTAGTGCATCCATATGTATATCAAGCGGTCTTGGGCCAAGCTTGCATCCACCAGGATAATACACATTAGCAGTTCTGAATTTTGTGAGCATCGCACCGAGCAACAGTACCGACGAACGCATAGTCTGCATTATCTGTCTATCAGGACAGATAGCATTTGCCGATGTAGGATCTATCTCAACGGCATCGCCCTCTAGTTTCACCTTACAGCCAAAGCATGAAAGTATCTTTAACATATCATCCGTATCAGAAAGCCTTGGACAGTTATGTAATACAGATTTCGAGTTACACATCAGCGTAGCTGCCATAATAGGCAACACGCTGTTTTTTGCACCGTGAATATGTATGTCTCCGCAAAGTCTGCGTCTGCCGTTTATAACAAAGCTCACAAACAACACTCCAATTCATAAAAACCTTTTCGGTTTATATTATGAAGTGCTGTTGCAAAGTGTTAATATTATCTCTTATTTTTTAGATAGAGCGAGTTTATACAATCATAAATTCTGTCATTTGAATCAACAACTGCCATACTTTTTGCTGCTTTACTCATTTTTGCAAGTGCCTCCTTATCTTCGATAAGAGACAGCACTTTTTCTGTAAGAACATTTGTTGAAAGATCCTTTTCTTCAACGATTATAGCAGCACCCTTGTCTGCAAGGGTTTTGGCATTAAAGAACTGATGGTTTTCTGCAACATTGGGTGACGGAATAAGTATAGACGGCTTACCCTGCACCTGAAGCTCTGATATAGTTGATGCTCCTGCTCGGTTGATTACTAAATCAGCCGCTGCCATACACAGATCCATATCGTAAATATACTCTGTTATGCGTAAGTTATCCAAATTCTCATAATCAACGCCCTTTGATCTGATAAGCTCCGGCATAAAAGACATGCCATACTTACCGATAGCGTGAAAATGATAATACTTTTTTGTATTTGCATGAGCGGCAAGCACATCGGCTACCGCTTCATTGACTGCTCTTGCACCGAGGCTTCCGCCGAGCGAAAGAATCATTGGTCGGTCATCAAGTCCCAAAGCACGCCTTGCCTGCTCTTTTGTGGTGTTGATGATAGAAGCACGAACGGGATTGCCGGTAACAGTATACTTACGATTCTCCGGCAAACGGGATACCGCCTCCGGCATTGCTACCATAATTTCATCCACATATTTACAAAGCATTTTTGTTGTAACACCGGGAAAAGCATTTTGCTCATGTGTTGCAGTTTTAATGCCCAGCTTATGTGCCTTGCGAAGCACAGGACCGCATGTATATCCACCCGTACCAACTACAATATCCGGATTCAATTCCTTAAGCAATTTAGCCGACTGTGAGCTGGATAAGAAAACCTTATAAACCGCATCAATGTTACGCTTAATGTTTTTAAGTGTTAATTTTCGCTGAAAACCGGCAACATCAATAGGATAGAATTTATAGCCCGCTTTCGGAACCAGTGTAGCTTCCATTCCGTTTCGATTGCCGATAAAGCTGATCTTTGCATCAGGTCTTCTCTCCTGCACTTTACCTGCAATGGCGATAGCAGGATTAATGTGTCCGCCTGTGCCGCCTGCAACAAATACTATATTCATACTTTACTACACCTACTTTTTCTGCAAATTGCTTTGGCGTGATACCGATAAGATTATTCCCATCTGGAACAACAGCATTACGAGCGATGTACCGCCGTAACTGAAAAAAGGAAGACTGATGCCGGTATTCGGTATCGTGTTGGTAACTACCAATATATTGAGCGCCGCCTGAAGTGCCACCTGAAATGATAATCCGATCGAAAGATATGCACCAAATTTATCAGGTGAAGAAAGCGCTATTACAAATCCCCGCCAAAAGAGCAAGGCAAATGCCGCAATTATAAGCAATGCACCGATAAGTCCCAATTCCTCGCATACGATAGAAAAAATGAAGTCGTTTTGCGGCTCAGGTACCCAAAGGTACTTCTGCTTTGACTCACCAATTCCCTGACCCATTACGCCCCCTGAGCCGATAGCCAAAAGCGACTGTATGGTCTGAAATCCCTTGCCGAGCGGATCGTCCCACGGATGTAGCCAATACTGAATACGGTCACCACCGTAACCAATAAGTCCTGTTAAAATAGCAACAATGCCACCCGCCGCACCAACACCGACAAGCCCTGCGATGAAACGAAGCTTCATACCGCCAACAAAAAGCAAAACCATGCCTATTACAAACACAAGTATCGTTGCAGAAAGATGCTTTTCCGCAATAACAAGTCCGCAAACAACCGCAATCAGCCCCATCATTTTAAAAATGAATTTTGTTTCCTTCATACGCTCGTTGTGGCGTGACATATAATATGCAAGTATAAGGATCAAAGCGAATTTTGCTACCTCTGACGGTTGAAATGTGATAGGTCCTATTGCAAGCCAGCGTTTAAAACCCGGAACTACCTCCGGTAAAAATAATACGCCAACAAGCATAATAAGAGCGGCAATAAATATTGGCCATGCAAGATTTTTAAACCAATGGTAGTTGACTCTTGATATAATATACATAGCAACGAGTCCTATGAGTGCAAAAATAAGCTGACGAGTTATAAAATGGTAACTGTTGCCTTCATAGGTAAGAGCATATGGTGCGCTTGCCGAAAACAGCATAACAAGACCTGTTGTTAGAATGCCGAGCACGAGAAAGAAAAAGGTAAGATCCATCTTGCCTTTTACAAAAAATGCGGCTTTAGGCTTATTCTTTCTTAAAATTTCCTTCTCTTGCAAGGTAAACTCTCCTTTAAAAATTT
>JAFPAK010000257.1 GCA_017390825.1 Clostridia bacterium | reverse complement strand
GATACTTAACCACATATTAAATGTAATGCTTGATTTCGCCGTAATGGTGCATAACAATGAGATGCCCAAAAAGGATAATTACACCGAGCATGTGTTCCGTGTAATTTACGCTTCTGTGAAGCAGTATTTTAGAAATTTAAAGGATAGTGATTCTTAATATGAAGAAAGCACTGAATATTATAAAAAACACATTCGTGTGGTTAATGGTGTTGCTCGCCGTGTCTATGATGATTTTTACGGTAATTTCCTGCACTACCTTTAACCGGAACGATCGTAGCCTTTTCGGTTATAAGATGTACATAGTTAATTCGGAATCTATGGCAGCCACCGATTTTAACGCCGGTGCGTTGATCTTCGTAAAAGAGGTTGACCCTGCTACTCTCAAGGAGGGCGATATCATCACCTTCATGTCGCAGGATACTGATAGTTTTGGCGAGACCATAACCCATAAAATCCGTACTGTTACTACTGATGCAGAAGGAAACCCTGGCTTCATCACTTATGGTACCACTACGGACACCGACGATGAAACCATCGTTACCTATCCTTACGTGCTCGGTCAGTACCAGAGCCATATTGCCGGTCTTGGAACCTTCTTTAATTTCTTGAAGACTACGCCCGGTTATTTCGTTTGCATCTTTACGCCCTTTATGCTGATTATTCTGTATGAAGGCATTAAGTTCTTCAACCTGTTCCGTAGATACAAGAAAGAACAGATGGAAGAAATGCAGGCTGAAAAGGATAAGATCGAAGCCGAGAAGTTAGAAAACGCAAAGATGCTCGAAGAACTCCGAGCACTCAAGGCTCAGTTGGAAGGTGGTCAGGCTCCTGCAACCGTTGCGGCTGCCGAAGAAACTGCAACCGATACTGCACCGGGAGCTGAAACAGAGTAAGAACCCCTTGTGAGATATTAAAAGTCTTCGTTTGTTTTACCTCGCCGTCCTATCCCTCCCCGTGAGGGATAGGCGGCAATCAAAGGGCATAAGTCCCGTATTTATGCCTTTTGATTGCTGATAAGGCTCGAAAGGAGTTACATATATGACTACATTAAAGAAAACATGGAATATCGTATCGACAGCATTGGTCGTGCTGATCGTTTTGTGCGCCGTCTTTCTGATGGGCTCACGCTTGATGGGTTATGAGTGCTATACCGTAATTTCGGGCAGTATGGAGCCGAAATATATGGTTGGCGATTTGATTTACGTTAAAGAGGTTGATGTTAACAGCATTAAAACCGGCGATGATATCACTTTTATACTGAATGAAGATTTGGTGGTCGCAACCCATCAGGTTGTACGTGTAGATGCTGAAAATCAACGTTTTTATACAAAGGGACTCGCGAATGAGATTGAGGATCAAGATCCCGTACATTTCAATAATGTAATTGGTGTCCCTCAGTTTTCAATTCCCAAACTGGGTTATGTATCTGACTTTGTGCAAAACCCTCCTGGTATGTATATCACAATCGGTGTGGGAATCGTCTTGATCTTGCTTGTATTTCTTCCGGATATGCTTGGTAAGAAAAAAGAAGATGAAGAAAATCAAGAGACTGCTGCTCAAACAGAAATTGATGCCACAGCTGAAGAAAACGAAAGATTGAAAGCAGAGATCGAGCGACTCAAGGCTGAAACCACTGTACGTTTATCATCTGGGGAATTAGGCCAGCTTGCTGCTCAGAAAGATAATAAGAGCAAATAATTATGATTTTAGATTCGCGCCTGTTAAGGAATTCCAATAGGCACGAGTTTGAAATATAAACTTTGAGGAAAGGAGGATAAGAAGAATGAAGATGACTAAGAAAAAGGTGTTTGTTGCAGCTCTTGCAATCTGCCTTATTGCCATTATCTCCATGGGTACTTTGGCATGGTTTAACGCTACTGACGATATCACCAATAACTTCAAAGTTGCTACTGACGAGAATGACACTGATCCCACCTTCTCCGTAAAGGTTTCTGAAACCGATCTTGATGGAAATGAAACCGAGGATGGTGTTACTTACTACAATGTAGTTCCCGGTGATGTTATCAATAAAGATCCTAAAATTACCAACACTGGTGATTACACTCAGTGGATCCGCGTTAGCGTTACTATGACTAAGGCTGACTACTGGAAGAATTTCGGTGGTTCTCTGAAATTCACCGATATTTTCAAGGGTTCTACCTATGATTATGCTTCCAATGTTGGAACTGCTACCGAAAAGTGGTTGCTCGTTAATAATGCTGTGGCTCCCGATGCTAATGGCAATGCAGTATGGTACCTCTATCTTAACAGAGAATTTGCTCCCGGCAGTGATGAAGTGCTCTTCACTCAGGTGAAGATTGATGAAGATTTCACTCTTGATGAAATCAAATCTTTGGGCAGCGAATTTAGCATTACTGTTAAGGCAGATGCCGTTCAGCGCGACAACACCGGCGACAATGCAGTAGAAGCCTTCGCAACCGTTGGCTGGACTGCAGGTACCGAGTTTGCTGACAAGGACTAATTGGTAAATGAAAATCTCTGAATTACGGCTTTATAAGAGGTTGGATTACATAAAAGCCAAAATCGAAACTGCACTCGTTTTGTCGGCAATAGCGAACTGCAGTCGTATATCTGCCGGCAAATCTAATGAAGGAGGTCATGAAAATGACAAAATCAAAAAGCACCAAGCGTGCTCTCCTTATGAGCGCATTGGCACTTCTTATGTGCGTGTCTATGCTCATTGGTAGTACATTCGCTTGGTTCACAGACAGCGTTACTACTGGTAGTAACATTATCAAATCAGGTAATTTAGATGTTGATTTGATTGACGCTAGTGGCGCTTCTATGAGCGGCGAAATCATTGAATTCGTTGCAAAAGATGGTCGCGCACAGAGCGAAATCCTCTGGGAGCCTGGTTGTACTTATGAAACCAATCCTGTTTACGTTGTGAATAAGGGCAATCTTGCACTTAAGTACAATATTGTCATCAACGGTATCGAAGGCGATGCAAAGCTTCTCGAAGCCATTGAATGGACCATTACAGTAGGAAATGTAAGCACTGAAGCGGCTAATTTGAATGGCGAATTGCTTGCTGGTGAAAAAACCGAAGCAATCGTTCTTTCCGGTCACATGAAGGAAGAGGCTGGCAATGAGTACCAGGATTTGACCGTTGAGGGCATTTCCATCGCAGTTTATGCTACTCAGCTTGCTTATGAATCTGACTCTTACGGCCCCGACTATGACGAAGAAGCTGTAATCGGCACTTATATCGAACTTGGCGAAGGCGAAGACCTTCTTGCTGCATTAGCTTCTGCTGAAGCTGGCAAGCCTGTTACCATTAAGTTAATGGGCAACGTTGAATGGCCTACCGAAGATCACCACGGTGAAAACGACGTTACTCCTGCTTCTGCTATTGTAATTAACGGTAACGGCTACACCATTACTGCTACAGGCGCTGGCGTAACTCCTATTGGCGATACCGAAGCTCCCATGACACTTAAAAACGTTAAAATCGTTGATAATTCAGTTTCTTACAAAGAAAATGCTTGGGAACTTACTTACCTTGAAGTTGGCGGCACAAAGCTTAACTGCGAAAACGTAATCTTCGCTGATGAAATTCAGTTTGGTACTAACGCAACCTTCACAAACTGCACCTTCGAAAGCAACGAAGAAAGTGTTTATGCAGTTTGGGTTGAAGATGGCAATGCAACCTTCATCAACTGTGCTTTCACCGGTTACAGAGGTATTAAGGTACACGAAGACTACGGTTCAGAAGTTAAGACTGTTGTAGTTGATAACTGCACCTTCAAGAACATCACTAAGAAGCCCGGTATGGCTATTGGTACCTTAAATGCTGATACCACCGTTGCTATCACTAATAGCACTTTCGCAAGCTGCCAAGCAGGCGATCAAGGTCTTTACATTTACGAAACCGATACTGACGTAGCTACCTTTAACTTTGTAAACAAGAACAACACAATTGCTACAGGCGTTTCCAATAATACAGAACTTAAAGATGCTATTGCTGCAGGTGAAGACACTATCGTCCTTGGCGGAGGTGAATATTCTCTTCCCACACTTGCTAATACAGAAGGCGTTACTATCATAGGTGCCGAAGGTGCTACAATCGGCGGTGAAAGCGTATCTACAGGTTTCGGTGGCGATTTCGGTAAGAACACAACTATCAAAAATGTTACTTTCACAGGTTCTTCCAACGCTGTTCGTTACTCCTATGCAAAGGGTGGTACAACAGTTTTTGAAAACTGCACATTTGCAGGTGACACCATGTACGGATTCCACATTGATCAGTCCGAAGGTGCTACATTTATATTTAATGACTGCACATTCTCCGGCTTCAATGCATTCGCAAGCGACCTCGTAAAGGTTACTTTCAACAATTGCACATTCCTTCACAACGGCAACTACGGCCATACAAACATCTGGTCTATAGGTGAGTTTAACGGCTGTACATTCGGCGAAGGCGCAACATTTGGTACTCGCGGTAGCGGTGTTATCTATGTTGACGGTGTAAAGAAATAAGATTATATTCTATTTAATTTATCACATAAGTCCGTCCTAACTCCCTTCGGGGAGTTGGGCGGCAATCAAAGGGCAAAAATGCTCCGCATTTTGAGGTAAGAGGTAAGAAGTAAAAGTGAAAAAGTAAGGTGTCGGCAAAGCCGACGAAATAAATTGTGCCAAAGGCACACCGAACTTATTACCTATTCACTATTACTTATTACTTTAAAACTGCTTTGCAGTTTTTGTCTTTTGATTGCCGATGGCAAATATAAATAAACGTTTTAAAAAACACTAATAAACGTTAAAAACGTTAATAATACCTTTCTTTCGCGTTAAGTCAACGGTCAGCGATAGCACAGGTTCCATTTTTCCCAACGTTGACGCAAAATTCTTTAAAGGAGGATGTTTAGATTGAAAGAATTAAAAAACATCAAGCGTGCATTGGTTTTAAGCGCACTTTCTTTAGTTGTGTGCTTTGCAATGCTTATTGGCAGCACTTTTGCCTGGTTTACAGACAGTGTTACAGCTTCAAGCAACATCATTCAAACAGGTACTTTAGACGTTGTTCTTGAATACAAAACCAATTGGTCTGACGAATGGGCTCCTGTTGATGATAACACCAAGATTTTCAAAGACGGTGCACTTTATGAGCCTGGTTATACCGAGGTTGTGTATTTGAGAGTATCTAATGCGGGCTCTCTTGCACTTAAGTATATGCTTTCGTTAAATATTGATAATGATACAAAATCAATAAACGTATACGGTGACGAATTCAGAATTACCGACTATCTTTACGTTGGTACCTACGTTCAGGATGAATACCACGACGGCTTCAACTATGCTAACATTCTTATGCCTTCACTTTTTGGCACCCGTGAAAGCGCATTAAGCAACGTAACACTTACCACACTTAAGGAAGCTAAATCTGTTATTTGTAAAAACAGGCCCATTCTTCCCGGTGAAGATACCGCGCAGGTAGTTGCAATTGTTCTTACAATGCCTGAAACGGTTGGCAATGAAGCAAATACAAAGCCGGGTGAAAAGGCACCCACTGTTGACATTGGCATAAACTTATTTGCAACCCAATACACCCATGAAAATGATAGCTTTGACGATCAATACGATGCTGACGCTTTCTTGGGTCAGGTGCACGATATTCATAACCTTGACACCCTTCAAAAAGCATTTGAAGACGGCGGCATAGGCAGAATTAT
>JAFPAK010000256.1 GCA_017390825.1 Clostridia bacterium | reverse complement strand
CCCCGGTGATGTGCTAATCATGCGCCGAGGCGAAACACATCATCTTATACTGCGTTCAAATACACCATACCGCCGTGTCATTGCATCATTTGAAGACCTATCATTCCTACCGGATGAAATGGCAGAGCGGCTGCTTGCTCCGTTTAACGATCGGCCTTTGGGCGAATACAATCAATATAAGGCAACACAGTTCCCGCAAACAAATTGGATATATTATCTTGAAAAACTTGCAGATACGCAAAAACAGGATGAGCGCTTGTGTTACCTTCTGCCATTGCTGAATGAGCTGGCAGGCGCATTTGAAACGGTAAAGAAAAATCCCACTCCCGATAAAACAACTACCGTTTCTAAAATAATTGAATATATCAACCGCCATTTATGGGATGATATGACTTTGTCTTTTCTGTGTGAAAAATTCTACATAAGCCCTGCACAGATCAACCGTCTGTTTCGCGAAACGACGGGTGCAACAGTATGGAAGTATATCACGGTAAAGCGTTTGTTTCTTGCAAGAGAGTTGCTTGAAGCAGGGGTATCTCCGACTAATGTATATGCAGAATGCGGCTTTAATGACTACACCACATTTTACCGCGCATATAAAAATTATTTTGACATTTCACCCAGCAGCAGTTACAAAAAGTTAAAATAATCAACGCAGCAAAAGGTTATATAGTATTGTTATGTGCATTAACTTTAATACAAATGAGATGGCTATACGGATACTAATATACACGGTACTGCAATAAAGCGTTTTTAGAGAAACAATAAGTGCAGAAACTGTAGAATTATGACAAACCACCGAAGAAATCTTTAAGATCTCTTCGGTGGTTTACTTTATCAAAATATACCGGTAATAAATATTTCAAGACCGATGAATATCAGTATTGCGCCGCCGAAAATTCCGGCTTTTCCTGTAAGTCTTGTTCCTGCCTGTCTGCCTATCACAAGTCCTGCCATACAAATGATGAATGTAACCAAGGCTATAATAAGCGAGGCAAGTACAGCAGAGATTATATCATAATCTGCAATTGTAAAACCGACTGACAACGCATCTATCGAGGTTGCAATTCCCTGAACTACAAGCGCTAAAAATCCGACACCCGGCTTTTCTTCACCGTCATCTTTATTTTTAATACCGTCATACAGCATCTTACCGCCTATATAACAAAGCAGAACAAGAGCAATCCACGGAATAAGTTTTTCAAAGGATCTAAAATACTGAACAATAGTATGAATACAGACCCAGCCTATCATCGGCATCAATGCCTGGAAGAAACCGAACATACCAGCAACACCGCACATTTTTCGCCTTTTCATATCCGGCTCGTTAAGTCCGTTAGCAAGCGATACCGAAAAAGCATCCATTGCAAGTCCTACGCCGAGCAGAATACTGTTGAAAAAGAAAGTAAAACCTAAATTCATACTACCCACTCCATTGCAAAATAAAAATAACCAAGCACGGCGAAACCGTACTTGGTGTCAAAATCGATAGAAAGACTCCATGCGCAGCTCCGCAGCTTTAGCATGAGTCTCGCAATTTAAAACAAGCCAGACCGAAAGGTCAGTATGTTGACTTAGCTACGCTAAAAATGCGCTTGCTACTCCCTCACAACAGTATATTATTATACTCGGAAATATATTCCTTGTCAACCATTTATATCTGTTTTTTATTGAATATCGGAATCGAAATTACAACACAGATAATACACATAACAGCCGTTATAACAATTGCTTTGATATATCCGCTTGCATCAGCAAGCTGAGCGCTTGCTTCCATAAGCTTTGCAGGAGAATATTCATTCAGTTTTGGAATAAGGCTTAACAGATATATACCGATAAACACACCTCCGGTTCCCAGAAGGACTGTTGTACTCCCCTTAGCAAATGATGAAAATAACACTATAAGCAAGCTCACAAAAAGCCCTAACATCCACCAACATAAAGCAGAAAACCAAAGCAGCATCACAATATCGTTGCCCCAGAAAAACTCATTGATAGCATATGTTAGCGCAAAGCACATCCAATAGTATATGCTCCAAGAGGCGACAATGACCGCCGTTTTGGAAATAACGACCTTGTAGCGCTCAAGACCCTTTGTAAGAATGGGTATAAGTGTGCCTGAAGAGTATTCCTTTGTAAAAATACTGCTCTGAATTAAAACAAACACGATAATCCCGATCGGAATATTTTTAAAAAACTGCATCCATGATGTCATCGCATCTACTTGCATCGATGTAACAGTCATACCGTTTTCGGCAAGCGCATCCGCCATTATCTCATAAAGCCACGGTGTCAGCTTTGCAATTGCCGGATTCATAACACCTAGTAAAACAAATACTGAAAGAAGAACGATAAAACGCCATGAGCGAAGCTGCTCTGTACATTCCTTTTTCAAAAAAGCAAGCATTGTTCTCATTTTTCAACTACCTCCAGAAACATCGACT
>JAFPAK010000255.1 GCA_017390825.1 Clostridia bacterium | reverse complement strand
TGTCTGGCACTCGCCGCAACCGCCCTTTTCTGCTGATTTTTTAAGATCTCTTGAATTCAAGGTTTTAATTCTTTTCATTATCGTTTGCTCCTTAAAATAGGTTTCATTTCTAGTCTTGATTATATCACAAGCATCTTTCCTTGTCAACTCGTTTTAACAATGAATTTTGCTTAAAAAACACATAAGGTACGATCAATTGCATTGATACAATGATAACACATAACAAAATATAAATACCTGCCGGCATATACTGCTCATTTGTCACCTTGTAAACATTCATCATTACGCTTGTGTTTTTCCCGCCTTGATACAACGGAAAGTTTTTTGCAGACGAAATCGCGAATTTCATCGTTTTGCTCTGATTTGCGGTACAGCTTATAGTATAATTACCGCTTTCCTGGTTGCCGACGTGTAAATATACTCCGTCATCGGTCACATCAGTATTGTCAAAACTAATGGTTACTGTCTGCTGATCTGTTTTTTTCAGCTTTGTAAGCTCAAAAGTATATTCGCCGACAGTGTCATTTGCTTTTACAGCCAAGAATACTGTATCAAAATCGTTTGGTGCATAAAAGCTTTCCTGTATTTCATCGGTATACGAGGTGTACGGCTGTTTTTCTGTATATATAGAATACCTTGTAAGATCATAGCTTGAAGTGAAAGAATTAAACATCATCACAAGCATTGCAACAGATATAGCTGCCGGTGCGATGCTTGCAGCCCTTGCCACTTTGATCTGCGTTATTTCAACACGGTTAATACTATCTGCACCGTAAACTGCAAGCAGCGTTAAAAACGGCAAAAACGGGATGCTATACGACTGCTTAACCTCCCATACAATGTAGAATATAATTGCTCCGAGTAAGGAAAGCACAATGAAAAAACGAAATAGTGAAACGTTTTTATTCTTTATCATATTGATAACACATATAAGACCCAGCAACAGTATTGCCGCGCGCCACGCCTGACATATGAGAAGGAATAAATCAGCTCTGTTGCCGCCGATAAACTCATATACTGTGCTGTATTCAAGATCCTGACTCATACGCATGGTATAATCAGCACTTCCGTCTGACCAGCAGATCGCGAGTTTTGTAAATATAAGCTTTGCATTTCCGATTATACCGTTGCTTTTGATATTTTCTTTTATCTTTTCAATATTTGCAGCAGTCTTTTGATCCTTGGTTTCAAAGGATTCGGTGAATTCTACGTCTTCACTGTTGTAATCGCCCATACCGTGAGAGCCCATCATCACCCAATGCGTAACCGGAAAAGCCGTGTCGGGCGTTGCTGATGCATTATTTATAACGGTGTTTACCGGAATAAAAATCACAACCGAAGTAATAATAACCGCAATTATTGATGAAATACAGTATCTTATATTACGGCTGATTATTATTTTTATAAATGCACATATAGCTATGGCTATTGCGGGTATAGCCACTACCGGACGCAGATATGTACCTATCACGGTAGCTGCCGCGAATACAATTCCTGCAATTATTCTTGTATATTTGCATTTCGGTTTTACAATACATCCAAGTGTCCATATCTGTATGCCTATGAATGGCATGCAAAACGTATTTGTATATACCCAAAACGGTAATATATATGTCAGCGGACACAGCATTGTAAGTATTAAAAATTTATATGCTGTTTCACGCTTTGCAAACCTTTTGATTCCGAGATAGCAGAATACTGCCGAAGCCAGCACAAAGACGGCGTTTACGCAGGTTAATGCGTAATAAATTTCTGTTGGTGACAGGAATTTAAAGCAGTTGAGCACGCGGCGGAGCATAAGCACATACATAGTGTTGTTTGTGTATTTTGCAAAATAATCAACGGCATTAATTTCAATGCCTTTTAAATTGCGCCATGCTTCCTGCAAATTTATCATGCTGTCATTCATTGGTACCGGTTTGATAAAGAACGACAGTA
Source organism: Clostridia bacterium (assembly GCA_017390825.1). Next base: position 1,022 of record JAFPAK010000255.1, on the reverse strand, counting down.
TAATAAAGCAAAATGAAAACCATACACACAGCACTAAACATAAACACTTGAATCGGCTGGGATATTTATCAATTGCACGAAAAATCAAGCATGTAAGAATAACTAAAGTTATTGAAAAAGAAGCGGTAAGCAGCATTGTAATAGGTGAATACCTTGACATAATGCTGCCGCTTGCAAGAATTCGGGCATCACCGTTTATTACGGCGATGCTTCCTAAAAAAATTACTGATACAAAAATCGCAGTTAAAAAAGCAATTGATTTTTGAAAGAAATAACTCGTCTTTTTCATTGTTTAAATATTTTTAATAACACAAAGTGCCTGCGGAAATCTTCCGCTGTTTGAATGCACACGAATACCGTGGTTTTCATATTGCACAAGGCGGTCGATAAGTTTTTTATCTATCACTTCACCCGGAACGAGCAACGGTATATCCGGCGGATATGCCTTTAAATACTCTGCTGATACTTTGCCCGTACACTCGCACAGCGGCAGATACTCTGTTTCTTTCTTAGCCGCTTGTGATGCCGACATCAGCTTTTTGGGAACCTCAAAATCACAAGCAGGAATTTTTATTGCAGGCTTATTGCAAAGTTCTTTATCAATATCATCCAACGCTTTTATCAGGCGGTCAAAGCCATCGCTTGTATCGGCAACGGATGTCATACAAAGGCAACCGCGCACAGTAGCCATTTCCGGTTGTATTTTTCGACTCCTCAAAGCGTTATATATATCGTTGCCGGTCGCCTTGTTTGAACAAATGTATATCTTGCCGATATCATATCCTGTATCTTTAAACATGCCTTTTTTAAGCAGTTTGATATTTTCAAAGTTTTTGGCGGACTTATAAAATGCCGTCAACCTATTATAATAGGCATTAAAAAGTTCATCCTTATTCTTTTCAAGCAGATCAACACAGCGGTCAATTCCGCTCATAAGTATATATGACGGGCTGGTGGTCTGGAATATCGACAGATATTTTCTGACTTTATTTGTATCCACACGCTCGGAACAGATATGCAGT
>JAFPAK010000027.1 GCA_017390825.1 Clostridia bacterium | reverse complement strand
TGTTTATAATGAGGACAGCGGTGTTTATACGCTGACCGGCAACAGCAAATATTATCGTACAGTACCGAAAAATACAGTATATCTTGTTAATACGCCGGATGAAGAGTCGCTTGATTTCAATATCCGTTCGGGCAATGTCAACATATGTTACAGCGGTATTAATATTGAGGATCTGCCTTCGATGAACGGCAATATCTATCGTGCAAAGCAGACCAATTTTGTGTTTATTGGCATGAACACGCAAAAGGGGATTTTGAGTAGATCCGATCTTCGTAAAGCGGTTTCTGCATGCCTTGATCGGGATGCGATCATCAAAGAAGCATTTTATACCTATGCCAAAGGTGCTGATAATCTTTTTCCTTCCGGATATTCCACCACAAAAGAGCTTGATGGCGTTATAAGCACAATTCAGAATGCAGAAGCGTGTAAGTCGTATTTGAAATCAGCAGGATATGAAAACGGTATTACACTGACGCTTCTTTATAATAAGGATAATTTATATCATGCTGATACGGCAGAGCTTATCATATCTCAGGCTGCTGCTTGCGGTATAACCGTAAAAGCAGACGGCAGAAACTATAAAAATTACAAGGCTTGTGTTGAGTCCGGTAATTACACAATGTATCTCGGCGAAGTAAAGCTTTCAAAAAGTCTTGATTTTACAAGCCTTATAAATAAGGATAATACTTATAATATTATCGAAACTGAAAAGATCAATACCACAATCACGAGCACCCAAAAGAAAACTGCATCACTGCCAAGCGGTGCCACCGTTGTCAACACGACCGGTGCTGCCACCACCGAGGCGGATAATATCAAGGTGCGTAAAATTTGTGACGTGTATGAAAGTTATATGAAAGGCAAGATAAAAGCTTCTGAATTGGTCAATGCTTTTATCGAATCAATGCCGTTTGTCCCGGTTTGTTGGCGTATGGGTGTTGTAAGCAGCAGCTCGTCGGTAAGCCCCGTAGCTGTTGCAACTGCGTCAGACGCTTATTATAATATTGAACTGCTTACAGTTGAATAAATAAAGAAAGGAATATGAGTCCATGATTAAATACGAAACAAGATTCGGAACAGTTACCATTTCAAACGAGTATTTTGCAAAACTTATCGGCAACGCTGTATCATCGTGTTACGGTGTTTCATCAATGGTTGCAAAGGGCAGTCAGAAGCTTCGTTCGATCGTTTCACGACGTGAGTATATCGATACAGGCATTTTTGTAAAGGGCGATATCAATAAAATTTCCGTTGATCTTCACATCACCGTTACATACGGTGTTAATATCAACGCTATTTCACAGAGCATTATTCACAAGGTTAAGTACACCGTTGAGGATGCGACCGGAATTACTGTTGACCGTGTTACCGTTCATGTTGACGGTATGCACAACGACTAATGGTGAAGGAGAGTAAATAAAGTGATAACAGGTAATTTATTGCGTGATGCGGTTATATCCGGCGCAAATAATATCCAGAACTGCCGTGTGCAGGTCGATGAGCTTAACGTATTCCCCGTGCCGGACGGTGATACCGGTACAAATATGTCTTTGACCATTTCAAACGCTGCAAAGGAACTTGGCCGTGTTGAGAATGAGACGGTATATGCCGTATCAAAGGTCACAGCAGGAGCATTGCTTCGTGGTGCAAGAGGTAACTCCGGCGTTATTCTTTCGCTTATTTTCAGAGGTATCTCAAAAGGCTTGAAGGATGTTGAGCCGGTTGACGGTGCAGCGCTTGCTGTAGCACTTCAGAGCGGCGTTAAATCTGCATACAGCGCTGTCATGAAGCCAACAGAGGGTACTATCCTTACAGTTATTAAGGATGCCGCCAACGCTGCAAGTGCAGCAGTGGGCAAGGGTGAGAATGATTTTGTTAAGATATTTGAGATTGCACTTTGTGAAGCTCGCGAATCATTGGCTCGCACTCCTGAAATATTGCCCGTACTTAAAAAGGCAGGCGTTGTTGACGCAGGCGGATGCGGTCTTGTAAAAATATTAGAAGGTATGTATGCTGTTATTTCAGGCGCTGAAATGATAAAAGGTGAGGATGCTCCCGAAACCGCAAAATCAGAAGAAGCCGGCGGCACAACAAATGCTGCTGCCGAGTGGGAGGGCGAGATCACCTTTACCTATTGTACAGAGTTCATCGTAAAAAGAGATTCTGCCATTACCCGTGATCCGCTTCTTTTGCGTTCGTTCCTCGAAACTATCGGAGACTGCGTCGTGGTTGTTGATGATGAGAGCATAATCAAGGTACATGTTCATACGGATAATCCCGGCAAGGCATTGCAGGAAGGCTTAAAGTTCGGTCAGCTTACCAAGATGAAGATCGAAAATATGCGTGAGCAACACGAAGAAGCAAAGAAAAATGCAGGCATTGAAAGCACCGTTAATAAGGATGATAACGGGGCATACACTCCCGTTGCACCCGAGGAGGAATATGGCTTTGTCGCTATTGCAGCAGGTGAGGGACTTCATTCACTCTTTACAGAACTCGGCGTAAATAATGTTGTAAGCGGCGGTCAGACTATGAACCCGTCTACTGATGATATTCTGCGTGCAGTTGAGCTTACACCCGCAAAAACAGTTTTTGTTCTTCCCAACAATAAAAATATCATAATGGCGGCAGAGCAAACTGTCCGTCTTGCAACCCGCAAGGTTATTGTTCTGCAGACAAAGACCGTTCCTATGGGTATATCTGCAATGCTTGCATTTGATCCTGATGCTTCGGCTGAAGATAATGCTGTTGCGATGCAGCAGGCGGCTGACAATGTAAGCACAGGTTCTATCACATTTGCAGCCCGTGATTCTGATTATGACGGCTTTAAGATCAAGGAGGGCGAAATACTCTGTCTTGATAACGGCAAGGTATCCTTTGTTGAAAAGGAGGTAAATACTGCCGTAGTCCGTCTTACAAAGTCACTTTATAAAAAAACCAGTCAGTTCATAACCTTAATATTCGGTGAGGATATAACCGAAGCACAGGCAGAAGAAGCTCGTGAAGCTATTGCTGTAAAGCTGCCTGATGCAGAGATCACAGTTATAAACGGCGGTCAACCGGTTTATTATTATATTATTTCGGTTGAATAAATAAGCATATCGGCGGTAACGCTTATGAATTATGCAAATCTGAATATCACACAGCTTAAAGGCGTTGGTAAAAAACGCGCTGAATTATTCGCAAAAATGGGTATCGATTCTGTCGGTGCCCTTTTAGAATTTTATCCCCGTTCTTATGAGGATTGGTCAAGCCCTGTTGCGATAAAGGATGCTGTAATCGGTGAAAAATGTGTTGTAGCAGTAACTGTTGCAACCCCTGTGCGCGAGCATCGCATACGCAAGGGGATGACGCTGTATAAATTCATTGTTACCGATATGGTAAGCGATATGTCGATCACGGTGTTTAACAATAAATATGCCGTTGAAAAGCTGAATATAGGTGACAGTATACTGCTTTACGGCAAGGTAGGCGGCTCGCCGGCAAGAAAGGAAATGTCATCACCTGCGATCGAAACGCCAGATATGGCTTGCCTGCGTCCTATATATCCGCTTACTGCGGGACTTACCTCGCATATGGTGGAGGCTTCGGTAAAAAGTGCCTTGCAGCTAACGAAAGACGATTATTCCGATATTCTGCCGCAAGAGATAAGAAATATGTATTCGCTGGTGCATAAGAGGTACGCAATCGAAAATATACATTGCCCTGAAAGCAGGCAGGCAGCAGAAGCGGCTCGCAAACGACTGATATTTGATGAACTGCTTATTCTGCAGCTTGGACTGTTAAAGCTCCGTACACGCAATAAGGAGCTTACATCAGTAAGGATCGCTCGTTCTTTCAAGCAGGAATTCTTGAAAATGCTACCTTTTACATTGACAAATGCACAGTCAAAAGCAATGGACGATATTGAGACTGATATGTGCCGCAATGTGCCGATGAACCGCCTTTTGCAAGGGGATGTCGGCTCGGGAAAAACTGCGGTGGCTGTCGGTGCAATGTTTACGGCGGTAAAAAACGGATATCAATGCGCTATGATGGCGCCTACCGAAATACTTGCAAAGCAGCATTATTCCTCTGTTTGTAAAATATTAAAGGGCAGCAATGTGCGTACACTTTTGCTGACCGGATCAATGACTGCATCGCAAAAGCGTGCAGTCGCAGAGACTCTTGCAAAGGGAGAGGCAGATATCGTTATCGGCACACACGCTCTTATTCAGCAGGGTATTAATTTCAGTAATCTCGGTTTTGTGATAACCGATGAGCAGCATCGCTTCGGTGTCAAGCAGAGAGCGGCGCTGACCGGCAAAGGTGAAAACCCGCACACGCTCGTTATGTCCGCAACACCTATTCCGCGCACGCTTGCGCTTATTATTTACGGCGATCTCGATGTCAGCGTGCTTGATGAGCTGCCTGCAGGCAGACAGAAAATCGAAACCTATCATGTTACATCAAAACTGCGTCCCCGTGCCTTCAACTATGTAAAAAAACATCTTGATGAAGGCAGTCAAGGCTATATAGTTTGTCCGATGATAGAAGAGGGTGAGCTACCGCTTGCCGCTGCTAATGAGTATTATGAAAAGCTTAAAAAAGGTGCGTTTAAGGATTATACCGTGGGGCTTATTAACGGAAGAATGAAGGACGTTGATAAGGATGCAGTTATGCGTTCTTTTGCCGCAGGTGAAATTCAGCTGCTTATCTCAACAACGGTTATTGAGGTAGGTATTGATGTTCCAAATGCAGTTATCATGATAATTGAAAATGCCGAGCGGTTCGGTCTTTCACAGCTTCATCAGCTGCGTGGCAGAATAGGCAGAGGCAAGAAAAAATCAACCTGCATACTTATTTCTGATGCAACAGGTGATACTGCATCGCATCGCTTAAGTGTAATGTGCAAAACGCAGGATGGATTTAAGATTGCTGATGAGGATCTTACACTTCGGGGGCCGGGCGAGTTCTTTGGCTCACGGCAAAGCGGTCTGCCGCAATTGAAAATCGCCGATCTTGCAACGGATATGGAAATATTACGACATACATCGGCACTTGCACGAAAGATAATATCAGACGATCCGCATCTTGAAAAAATGCAAAACAGCGGATTAAAGTCCGAAATATCCCGATTGTTTGACAATATGCAGATAAATTGAAACCGACTGATTTAACAAAATCAGTCGGTTCTTTTAGTTTACGCTATCAAAATCACAGCGTGACAGACCTATAATCGCTTTGCGGAGCAATAAACCTTGAATTTAACACTGCAATCATTTTTACAATATTGCAAAATTTATACTTTTTCCAAAAAAAGCAGCATCCTTTTTGTCAGGATGCTGCTCTAAAATATTATTTAGGTTTTATTTCTTTCTTGACTTGAAAACTACAACTGCTGCTGCTACTGCAAGTGCTGCTGCTGCAATCGGTGCTGCTGCTGCGCCTGTCTGCGGTGCTGTTGAGTTTCCGTTTGCATCTGTTGTGTCAGCGCCTGTTGTTGCTAC
>JAFPAK010000254.1 GCA_017390825.1 Clostridia bacterium | reverse complement strand
GGGAATATCAGATGAATATGTTGCACCGTCAAGGCTGTACTGAATTTCGCCGTCACTTGACGAACCTGCTGTAACAAGTGCCTGTGCCTCACGATTATATGTAAGAGCATTTGCTACGGGAACTGTTGAAACAGATGCGTTTGGTTTAACGAGTGTAAATTTAACCGTTGCCGTTGCATCGTCGATTGTAACGCTTGCGGTATATGTGCCTGCTGTTTTGGGAGCAAGACCGTCTGCGGTTGAATAAGTAACGGAATAATCAACCGATTCAACAAGCTGATTGTCAATAACAACCTCTTTGGCTGTTGTGCCGTCTGCATAAAGGTCTGCTGGTGCGGAGATTGTGAGTGTACCGCCGTTTGTGTCGGTACAACCGCCATCTGAATTGGAGCAGGTTGCGGTTATTACGTTACCGTTTGTGGTATAAACCCAATCATGCTGGTGTGTTATGATAGTGAACTTTGCAGTACCGCTGACATTATAATTTCCATCGGCATTGTCGGTGATTGTTATTGTTGCTTCACCTGCATCTGTATTATCACTGTAAGTTACTGTATATTCGCTTTCAGGGATTACATTACCTAAATCATCTTTAAGGGTGAACGCGGGTTTGATTTCGTTGCCATTATCGTAGAGATAAGTTTTCTGTATGCCTTCAAAATCAGGATTGCTTACTTCTCTGGGGGCGATTGTGAACTGCTTAGTAGGACTTATCGTTGATGCCGTATAATGTTCCGTTTCGGTAATAGTTGCTCCGATATAATAGGTACCTGCATATTTGGGAACTCCGCCTTCAGTTTCTGCTCCGTTTGCAGTTCCCGTCATAACCGGGCGTCTGCCACCTGAAATGTAATAAGTATAGGTTACTTCGCCGTTTTCAGGATTTTCGTTAAGAGTCGGTGCGTTGGGAGTATCAAGATATGACCAACCATCAATTAATATCTGTGGACGTATAGAAGCCTTGTTGATTTTCCAAGTCTTTTCAACTGTGCCTGTATAATTGCCTTTACCGATAACAGTGACGGTATAGGTGCCAATATCTGTTGCGGAAGCAGTACCCATAACCTCATAATCTGTACCTGCAGCAAGTGTTGTTGAGCTGTTATACTTAACGGTTACAGTTGTACTCTGTTCTGTTCCGTTATAGGAAACTGATGTTTTGGAAAGTGTTACCATTGAAGTGGTAATTTCACGAGGCTGAATCTGATAGCTCACGCTTGCTGTTGCTTCTCCCGCAGTAACAGAAGCAACAATATCCTGACCTGTCACATTGACACGGTCAACATCATTGTATACAACCGCAGGTTTAGTAGGCAGCCAATCCGTATAGATGCATTCTGCATCCTTTGAGTTGCCGTTAAAGAGCAAATCAGCGGGAGCCTTGATGCTCATAGTACCGCCGTAGTTGTTTGACAAATCACAGCCCGAAAGGACACATTCTGCCTTGATTGTATCGGTTCCTTCCGATGTATAACTCCACTGGTGTACGTGACGCTCTTCAAGAATGGGATAATGGGTATACTGATACCATACAGTTTCGCTGTTGCCCGCATTAAGCTTTGCGGTAACAGTGCCGTCAGCAAATTCCTCGCGGGTACTGCCTTTAACGACGGCATCAAAGTTTGATGCTGCACCTGCAGTATCAAGATAAGGGCTAATGTTGGGAGCTTGAATATTACCTTCAATAGCATAGTTATTTATCAGTTCATCAGTACCATGCCATGTATCAACATTTGTGCAGGAAATCGGAGCTGCAAGATATTCTGAAATAACTTTTCCATAGTTATGACAATTCTGAATGCTTGAGTTACTGTGGTTGCCAACGATACCGCCGGCTTTCGCTTCGGTTCCCACAGCTTTTATCTCACCTGCATTATAGCAGTTGAAAATTTTATCTGTTGCATAAATCGAGCCATCTGCCGCAATGCCGCCGGCAACATTACCGGTAATGTTACCTTCATTATAGCAAAGAGAAATGTTTGCATGAGTCGATGTCAAATCTGCGCCGGAAATACCGCCGGCACAGCTACCGTTAATATCACCAGTATTGGAGCACTCAATAATTTGAACGGACACATCATCATAGCTATCAGGTCTTCCTACGATTCCGGCAGCAGTTTCCAGTCTTGATGCCTCGGAAGAAACATCCGCACCGTTGGAGCATCCTTTGATTGTACCGCCGTAAGAGCTGCCGCAAATACCGCCCGCATGTTCGTCGTATCCATCCGCATTTTCAGCCTTGACTGTGCCGGAAAGCACATGGCAGTTTTCAACGGTTTTGCCGTTATTGTTAACGCCGACAATACCGCCGGCTGTTGTTTTACCCGTCACGGAAATATCGGATGCTGTACATCCTGTTACCGTACCGTAGTTGTAGTAAACAATGCCAGCACTGTAAATGCCGGAAACTGTCACATCTGTAACAGTAACGTTGGAAACAGTACCTTGGTTATTATATACAAGACCAGCAATACTGACGGTGTCCGTATTGGTGACCGTTGCTCCGGAGAGGTTCAGGTCTTTCAGTTCACCACCATTGCCGATGATATTGAACAAAGGCTGTGTAGCATCGGGCAGATTGCTGACGGTATAGCCGTCACCGTCAAAGGTACCTGTGTATGCTTTTAGGTCAACGCCGATAACATAGTTAGCCAACTTATCCGAACCGACACCTGAGAAGTCGATATTTGCAGTCAGAACAGCATCAATCGCAGTATCTTCCTTTGCCTTCTTTGCAAACTTATACCAATCGCTTCTGTTTGCAATTTCGTAAATACCGTCTTCGTTGGGTTCATATTCAGCTGCGGCATCGCCGTTGTAATAAATGTATCCGCCGTTTTCAGTATCATCAACTCTGTATACAATATAGTCCTGATTGCCGTCAGGATTCCACGAAGGATACTTGTCTTCGCCAATCTTCTGACCCCACAGAACATAGACTGTATTGCTGGGAGTCGTATCTGTAAGAAAATATGTTGCAATACCTGCTTCTATTTCCTCGGTAGTGAAAGATTTTGAGCTAATATGGTTAATTCCTTCACCGTAAATATCGCTATCGTAAGCGGAATAGTAGTGGTTGCCGTAACCTGCAAAAGGACCTTTATTTTTGGGTGCGGTAACTTTTGCAGTTACAAAACAGGAATAACAATGTCCGTCTTCACCAAGAATACCGCCGGCATATTTGGTTGTGGCGGTAACGGATGTACCGTAGTTACAGCAAGCGGAAATTTTGGTTTTAGACAGTTCAACACCGCAACCGATAATACCGCCTACCTTATTTACACCGCTGACACTGCCACCGTTTACAGAGCAAAGTCTGATGTATGTTTCGATGCTGGTGCTGCCTGCATTACCAACAATACCGCCGACATTATCTCCGGTACCGATGATTGTGCTGTTATACATATGGCAGTTGCTGATAATTTCACCGTAATCAGCACCGCCGGCAATACCGCCAACATAACTTGTACCGCTTACAATGCTTCCCATCAGCTTACAGTTTTCAATGACAGGTTTAACAGCAGCAGAGTCCAAACTCATTGTGCCTACAAATGCACCAAGGCTACTTGTTGTGCTTGTAAAATATGAATCTTCAATAGTAAGATTCTTGATGCCGCCACCTTCACCGATACAACCTATAAAGCCACGGTAATTGTTGGTTTCATTCACATAAAGACCGCTGATGGTCTTGCCGTTACCGTCAAACCAACCGCCGTACCAGCCTGACGAAAAGACGGTTTTACCCATAGCTGTCCAAACATTCAAGGAAGAAGTGTCGGATGTCAGAGCACCATCAACAATAACATTTTCGTTGACCGTGATATTGTTCATCAATATTGCATTGGCTTTGTTGTTTCCTCCGTCTTTGGCTTTGGTATTAACGAGGTTTGCAAACCAATACAGTTCCGAAACATCGGTAATTTCATAAACAGCATCATTCGTTCCGTCACCGTTTAT
>JAFPAK010000253.1 GCA_017390825.1 Clostridia bacterium | reverse complement strand
TTTCGGGATAAACGTTTTTAACAGCATTTTCCTCTACCGTATATACATCGCTTGTCACCTGTGCCGTGACAGGTATCACAGGGAAAGACAGCATAAGCATACAAAATACCGTAAAAAGCGATGCCGCCCTTTTTGCATTTGAAAATCCTTTACTCATATACATTTGCATACTCCTTTCTTATCGTTTTTTCGCAATGGTTATATCTGTTATGTTGAGATTACCGTCATATTCGGTTTTTATGTCTATTACCATCTTCTCTGTGCCTTCGTTTTTTGTTACCGTATAATAAATCCTGTCCGAAAGCGCCAGACTGTGAACCTCGCAGCCTTCAGCGCTGACCGATGTGCCTTTATCTGCAATAAAGCTGACTGCATCCGCTATGTTCAATATACCACCGCCCATACAGTAGCTCTGTCCGCTTACGCAGGAAACGCTTTCACAATCACGCACGGGAAAGCTTACAAATTTTACTTCTTCACTCTTTTCATATGCGTCTGCTTCGTATGCGTCGGAAATGTACTCCTTTCCGTCTGCAAGCGTTACCACACAGCGGATATATTTATATTGAATATCCTGCGGAATTTTTGCCTGACGCTCATTTCCCATGGAGGAGATAACTTCAAACGAGGCTGTATCATTTCCTCCCTGCCACAGATAGCTTGTTCCTTTTTCAATAAAATAAGTGGGATGATAATACTTATAATCGGCATATACCATACCTCCGGGAGCAAATCTGCCCCGAAGTGCAAGCTCATCAATGTAGATGTCGGATACATCTGTTATTTCAAGAATGTCATCTCTGTAAAACTCCGCTTCCGTTACCCTTCCCGTTTTATTCTCGCAGGCAGGGATTACTTTTGCGGAAATCCCCTTTCCTACGTCCTCCGCAGTGGGAATATATTCACTGCTATCTGCTCCGGGGATTATACTTGGGTTAGTGCTGCCCTGTTCGTATCTTATCCATTGGATTTTCGTACCGCTTTCACTCTGTCCGTCGGGAGCATAGTAATCGTAGGTACATTTTAAGACTTCGCCCACTACGGGATGCCCCACCACACGCACATTCAGAGCCTGAGGCGGAAGGGCGGAGGTAAGCTTATTTATTTCCGCTTCCGAATAGAGCTTTTTAAGCTGTGTCTTACTGTAGCGTGATTTTATGAGCTTTCTTATATCGTCACCTGCGGTTGTTATATCTATCCTTTCTTTTATAAAAAAATCCTTATCAAGATAGAATGCAGGTCTTAATCCGCCGTTCTTGCTTGCCGTCGCCGACCTTATCATTCCGGTTTTTGTCGCATGCTTTAAAATATAGTTAAGCATAGTTCCGCCCGTCTGCGCAACCGCACCTGCCGATGTACGAAGGAGCATTGTTACTACAGAGGTATCGTCCTTCATACCGAATCTGTTAAAATATTTCATTGTTTCGGTTTTTGAAAGAACCGCCACACCGCACCTTGTTATATAATCTTCCCGAAAATCGGTATGCGGTCCCCCCGCCTCCGTAAGCCAGTCATGCTCAACTATGTTTCTTATAATTGCATCGGGCATCTTATAGGTTTTCCTCTTGTAATAATTACCTTCCTTTAAAAAGTCATTGTTAAGCCAGTACGCAATATTATTTTTGTCTGTTATATCAAATTTTTCAGTATTATCGGGATCAAACATTCTTGCCCCGTACATATCATAGCTGAGAATGAAAAATCCGTCCTCCGTTTCATCAAGAAGGATAAATTTTTTATCACTGCCCTCCGTGCTGAAAATAATTTCAGGTCGTGTGTATGCGCGCTGTGTACTTCTGAAAATCGTTGCTTCACCCTGCGGTGCGGCATATCCCGATATTACATTTACCGAAAAAACACAGGAAATAACACAAATCAAAGAGACAATAACCGATAATATTTTTCTTGATTTCATTATTTATCCCTCCCCGAAACTATTTCCGTCAGCAGCAGCTCCAAATCATTGCTGTTTATGATTCCGTTAAAATCCAAATCGGCACGCTCGTTAAATCCGGGAGTGTCTTCTGTCAGATTATTCTGAGAATCCAATGCCGCCACATCTGCTATATCTTTTTTTCCGTCACAGTTCACATCACCGTAGGCATGCGGTGCGTAATCAAGCTTCCACGTTTCACCGTACGGTATTGCACCTACATCGGTAGTATCGGTGCTTTCCCACGGAATCTGCTCACCCATACCGATAGCCGGACTGCCCTTTTTAAGCTCAAAATTATAGCTGCCCGGATTTTTCATTCCTGCATCTTCAATATTTTCTATCAGTTTTCCTCCATTTGAAAACAGTGGGTCATTTTCATTGGGTTTTATAAACATATGGGCATTTTCGACCTTACTGTCATCTCTGTAAGGAATAAACATGTTGTTGCTGTAGCTAAAGCCTCCTCTGCTTTCTCCGCTGTCTCCGACTTTCAGCCATTGACGCAGATTGCCCGATTCCTCATATTTACTCATTGAAGAGATAATATTATTTTTAAGCTCTACATTATGGTTTATCTCCGGATCCGAAAGCTCTATTGCGAAAAATCCGATACAGTTAAACAAATACGAATAGGGACCGTAAATAGTATTATTATATATCTTCATACCGCTGTCACTCCATCGAGGTGTTTTGAGCGGAGCGTCCTTCTGATAATTCCACGGTTCATTCTGCATCCACGGACGGGGACTCTTGTAGTCG
>JAFPAK010000252.1 GCA_017390825.1 Clostridia bacterium | reverse complement strand
ATGTTATTGATAACCTTCCTGATAGCTTATCTGCAGAAAGAAAAAATGTTGTAAAGAAAGCCTGCTCCCTTGTAGGTAAACTTACATACTTTTGGGGCGGAAAATCTTCTGCGATAGGTTGGGATTCTGAATGGGGCAAGATGAAACTTGTTACTTCTGAAGGTAGTCGTTCTACCGGATGTATGCGACCTTTCGGACTTGATTGCTCAGGTTTTGTTACCTGGACATTTCATAATGCAGGCTTTTCAGAATCAGCTATCGGTCACGGAACAAGCACACAAGTTTCAAAAGGCACACGCATATCACTATCCTCGGCACAACCCGGAGATTTAGCATTTTACAATGACACTTCGCACGTTGGAATCGTGGGTGGAAAAGATGCAAGTGGCAATGTGCTCGTTATACATTGTTCAAGCGGTTATAACAATGTTGTAGTCACAACGGGCGGTTTTGGTTTTGCAGTAAGACCGAACTGCTATTAAAAACAAAATCGGAGGTGTTCAAAAAACGAACATCTCCGGTTAATTTTTTTCATCAAGTACATTACTTAATGGCAATGTGCTGAAATACTATACAAATGCCCTAAAATCAAGGTATCATAGCTTCTTTACAGAAATAGTCTATGATAAAATAAACATAGTCATTATAGCATATAATGATGCAAAAATCAATGATTTGGAGATAATTTGTGCATAATTCTCCGTCAAATTCTTTGTCAGAAAGAGAGGTTTTATATATGGCAAGGCACGGCGAAAATATTTACAAAAGAAAAGATGGAAGATGGGAAGGTCGATATATCAAGGGATATGATGCAAACGGAAAGTCAATTCCGGGATATGTGTATGGCAAAACTTACAAGGAAGCAAAAGAAAAACTAACTTTTGCAAAGGTAAATGCCAAAGAGAAAATTAAACGCATATCCTCTGATATGACAGTATCAGATTGGTTCGATAAATGGCTCGATTCTCAAAAGAGAATTAAACGGTCATCTTATACCACCTATTCCTCTAATATCAACAAACATATCAAGAAAAAACTTGGCAAAATTAAATTGAAAATGCTTACAGATGAGCATATACAAAACTTTATTGATGACTTATCTAAAGAACTTGCAGCTAAAAGTGTAAGTTCGGTATTTTCGATTTTAAGATTAGGTTTGACGGATGCTTATGAGAAAAATCTATCTGTTGAACTATGCAGAAAAATCAAATTACCAAAGGTAAAGAGAAAAGAGGTAAAAGTATTCACAAAGATTGAGCAAAAGGCTATTGAACAGTATATAGAGCAATCAGCTTATCCAAACGATATTGGTATTCTTATTTGCTTTTATACGGGAATAAGAATTGGAGAACTGTGTGCTTTAGATCTTAATCGTGATATTGACTTAAAAAGAGGTGTTATATCAATTCAACATACGCTATACAGAGTAAAGAGTGAAAACGGTAATAAAAAAACAGAGTTGAGAATTTCCACTCCCAAAAGTGAATCGTCAATAAGAGATATACCACTTCCGAAATTTTTAATTGCAAAGTTATCTGCGATTGAGAACGGAAGTGGTTTTCTTATTCAAAAAAACGGGAAGTTTATTGAACCCAATGTGTATGCTCGAAGATATAAAAAGATTTTAGAAGAATTAGATATACCATATCGCAAATTCCATGCAACAAGACATACATTCGCAACGAGAGCTTTAGAGATTGGTATGGATATAAAAACACTTTCTGAAATACTCGGACATTCTTCGCCAACGGTTACACTTAATCTTTATTCCCACTCTCTGCCTGAGCATAAGAAAAAAGAAATGGATAGGCTCGGCAAACTGTATAATCCGTCAAATTAGTCCGTCTTAAAAATCTAATATGTGCTTGATATAAGCAAAAAGTGTTGATTAGTCATTAAGTAATGTACTTAACGACTTTTATTTTTGCCCAAATTCGAGTATTTAATCATTTTGACGGAGAAAACAAGGAGTTGGTTTTATTGAGTAAACGAATTACATCTTTATTGATGGTGTTAATGTTACTGTTTGCCTTTTGTGGTTGCGATACAGATTATCTTGCAGATACAAACAACGATATTCAGGTAGAAGTTGCTGATGATGTAGTAAAAGATAAAGCGGATACGAATAAGGCATCCGAACAAGAAAGTTCATCACAATCATCCGGTAAACCAAGAGAAGACTTAGAAGTTGAAGTTGCACCCGGTATAACATCTAACTACGGACTTATGCGAGTTCACTTCATTGATGTAGGACAAGCAGATAGTGCTTTCATAGAACTTGGCAACGGGCAAACAATGTTGATTGATGCAGGACGAAGTGGAAATGCAAGCACGATTATAAATTACATAAAAGGTCTGCAATATGAAACCATAGATTATGTT
>JAFPAK010000251.1 GCA_017390825.1 Clostridia bacterium | reverse complement strand
CCTTGTTTTCAATTTCTGTATATGGAATCAAGATTGCATTTGGAATGTGCCCCTCGTCAAATTCATCCTGTTCTCTTGTATCTAAAATGATATGTTCTTCGCCTGAAGCCATTATCTTTTTCGCCTCTTCAGGCGTAATTTGTTCGTACATTGCTTTTTCTCCTTTTTCTGCGACGATTATTGATGTCGGTCCGTCTGCACCGCCGATAATTCCGATACTGCTATCATCTCCGCAAGCGGTGAGCAGTATACAAAGTAAGACGGATATAATACATAGTGCTTTCTTCATCACATTAACCCTCAATCTTTTCCATTACTTGACTGAATACTTCGCCGATATTTTCCCTGATAACCAAATCGGCACTACCATCGTATTCCGTTTCAGACTTATTAATCATAACGATATATTTGCCTCTGAAATATCTCACAAATGATGCGGCTGGATACACCGCAAGAGAAGTTCCTCCAACAATCAGCATATCAGCGTTTTCGATATGCCGTATTGCCGATTCCGCAACTCCGTCATAGAGATTTTCGCCATAGAGAACAACCTTTGGTTTCATAATGCCACCGCATTCGCATCTCGGCACATCCTTGTCTTTGATTTCTGACAAGACCTTGTCTGTATCGCCCTTTTTACCGCAGGAGGCACAATAAAATTTCTCTGCAGTTCCGTGGAGTTCAATTACAATTTTACTGCCTGCTCTTTGATGCAGACCATCTATGTTTTGCGTTATTACTGCTTTGAGTTTACCCATGTTTTCAAGCTTTGCCAACGCTTTGTGAGCATTGTTTGGTTCTACTTCAATGATAAAATATTTTCTATAAAAATCATAAAAAGTTTCTGTGTTCTGAAAAAAGAAATCGTGACTCAATATCTCTTCGGGAGGCACGCCGTATTCTTTCACGGTGTTATAAAGTCCGTCTTGGCTACGATAGTCCTTCACACCGCTTTCGGTAGATACACCTGCACCACCAAAGAAAACGATGCTACTGCACTCTTTAATCATTTCTGCAAATTTTTCTATCATCATTTCTTGCCTCACTTTTTTGGTTTGGTCAGCTCAAAACTGTCGTCAATCATATTCTTTATATCATCTGTCGGGATGCTCCCGTCAAGGATTATGGAATTCCAATGCCATTTATTCATATGGTACGCCGGAACGACTGCATCATAAGTAGACCGCCACATATATGTAATATTAGGGTCGCATTTCACATTAACCCAAATGTTTCCCAAATGCTCATATATAGCTGCAAACATCTTTTGATTGCCCTGATGCCTCATAATAGTCCAGTTAAAATCATGAAAGGGATAATCTTCGTATGTGTCATTAAGCGATAGACAAAAATCGATCACTTCTTGTCTTGTTCTCATGTTGTACCTCTTTTATAAAACCATTAATTATGTCCGTGACAGTTTCCGCCGCAACCGTGTTCACCGCAGGTGTGACCTTCGCCGTGTTCGTGGTCGTGGTGATCGCATTTAGCTTCAGGATCATATTCGAGTGTATT
>JAFPAK010000250.1 GCA_017390825.1 Clostridia bacterium | reverse complement strand
GATAAAAGATATAACGGACTTGCGGCATAGTAGGAAATAAGAGCGATAAAGTTTGTACCGAGACCACCTTCCCAAGTATAGAGAAGACTGCCTCCGGTTTGCAATTTTTCCTGCAAAACCTTAAAGAACTGGAAGTACTGATGCCACATATCAATTACCATGATCTGATTAGTACCTGCAACATCAGTATTAACACTACTGATAAGTCCCAGCTTGTAGAGGATGTTTTCTATCCAATCGGGTAGGGTATCCCACAAATGGAAGAAATAGAATTTTTGTATACCGTAAGCAAAGAACATAAGTATAAACGGCACAAAGAATGCCAGAAGCAAATACTTATACTTCTTGAAAAGCGACGGCTTCTCCAATGGATTTACCGGCTCGGGAGTAGTAAATAACTGCTTGAGCGAGGTAAACGACTGTTTGATCTTTGTATTCATTTTGCATCTCCTTGTTTTTTCTTAAATATAAACAGTTTACTGAAAATATAATTTAACAGCGTAACTGCTATCATCGCAATAAATTTAGCAATAAGATTAAATGTTGTTGACGGATTTATAAATGTAGCACCCATCATCCATAAGGTTTCAAACCCTAAAGAAAGAAGTCGAGCTGCAATAAATGCAAAAAGCTCTTTTATTACTATATTCGGCGCAAATGATTTGGATTTGAACACAATAAGTTTATTGGTTATAAATGCAAATATAACCGCTATTACCCAAGCACCCACATTTGCAATTGCAGTTGCTGCTGCAGCCCCGGCTTTGTCCGTTATCGGATCGGCAGGAACAAGCGGAGAATAGATAAGCCAATACGCAATTAGATTGATGATTGTTGTTGCCACACCGTAAAACATATATGTTATCATTTCGTAATTGAATATCTTTTGCATTAAAGGGATTTTCATTGCCTTTTTGCATACCGAAAGATTACAGAACCATTTTATGGGCGGGAAGCTAATAAGTGCATCCCAAAACGGATGTTGACTTTTGTTTTCCATGTTTATGCTCTCCGTATTTTAATATCATTTACCATTATACTTTTTTTATTGTTCATTGTCAAGGAGTACTATATACTTAAGATAATATATAATTAATTATAAATATACATTAAATAATAGAACAAAAGCAGTTGATTAATTTTAACATATGTGGTATAATACAAATCATATATGCAGAAAATTTTATCTTGCATTATGAAACGGAGAAAGCAATGATTATACTTGGTCTTGATCCCGGATATGCCATAGTTGGCTACGGCGTTTTGGAATATCGAAACAATAGCTTTACAGTTATTGATTTTGGAGCTATTACAACCGAAAAGGATCTTGAATTTTGTGAGCGTCTTGAGCAGATATACGATGGTATGGAGTATCTTTTCAATAAATATAAACCACAGGCAATGGCGGTCGAAAAACTGTTTTTCAACACTAATACCACAACTGCTATAGGCGTGGCTCAGGCAAGGGGATGTTGCTTGCTTGCTTCAAAAAAGGCTAATGTACCGGTATATGAATATACACCGCTCCAGGTCAAGCAATCAGTTACAGGCTACGGAAGAGCTGAAAAAAAGCAGGTCATGGAAATGACAAGGATAATGCTGGGTCTGGATCATATTCCGAAGCCTGATGATGCTGCGGATGCACTTGCTATCGCAATATGTCACGGACATAGCAGCGGTTCTTCGTTAAATAGTCAGTTAAGAAAACTTGGGATAAAATAGTTTACATAAAAGAACGGAGAAATCTATATGCTCTATTCACTTCGCGGAAAGCTTATTTATACTGATCCGACTACTGCTGTAATTGAATGCGGTGGTGTTGGTTATAAATGTACTGTCACACATAACACGCTTGGAACACTGCCGGAGCTCGGTAGTGAAACGATGCTGTATACATATATGAATGTGCGTGAGGATGCAGTGGATCTGTTTGGTTTTGCTACTATTGAAGAACAGCATGCATTCTTACTGCTTACCTCTGTAAATGGCGTCGGTCCTAAAGCGGCGATTTCGATTTTGTCTGAGCTTACTTTTTCAAAGCTTGCGCTTGCTGTTTCAGGCGGTGACTCAAAAACCATCACAAAAGCGCAGGGTGTAGGTCCAAAGCTTGCTCAAAGGATAGTGCTTGAGCTTAAAGATAAGTTTAAGGGGGCAGATATCAGCGATATAGCTGAAGAAATTGATATAAGTCCTGCATCATCCAATGCTCGTGATGAAGCATGTGCCGCCCTTTTAACGCTTGGATATTCACAGTCAGAGGCAAGAGCAGCACTTGCAAAAACAGATATAAATCTATCGGTCGAACAGATGATAACCGCTGCTTTAAAACATTTGTTTTAATAAATTATAAGGAGAATATATTTTGGACGAGTTCGATTTTGAAAACCGAATAGTTTCTACCGAATTTTCGGCAGAGGACAGTGAAACAGAAATATCTCTGCGTCCGAAAAATCTCGGTGAATATATTGGTCAGCAAAAGGTAAAAGAAAATCTTTCTATCTATATGGAAGCGGCAAAAAACAGGGGTGATACTCTTGACCATTGCTTGCTTTACGGACCTCCGGGTCTCGGCAAGACAACTCTTGCTGGTATTATTGCGAATGAAATGGGTGTAAATCTCCGTATAACGAGCGGTCCTGCGATTGAAAAGCCGGGCGACCTCGCTGCATTACTCACTAATCTGCAACGTGGTGATGTGCTTTTTATTGATGAGATACACCGTCTTTCAAGAGCTGTTGAGGAAATACTCTATCCTGCAATGGAGGACTACAGTCTTGATATAATCATTGGCAAAGGCCCGTCGGCTCGTTCGATAAGACTTGATCTGCAAAAGTTCACTCTTGTCGGCGCAACTACCCGTTCGGGTCAGCTTACAGCACCGCTTCGTGACAGATTTGGTGTGCTTCTTCGATTAGAACTATATTCACCTGAGGATCTTGCGCAGATAATTATGCGCTCAGCAGGAATACTTGGTGTTAAGATAACATCGGATGGTGCTTTGGAAATTGCCTCGCGTTCAAGGGGTACGCCGAGAATTGCAAATCGACTGCTTAAGCGTGTGCGCGATGTTGCAGAGGTGCAGTATAATGGCATTATTGATGAGAGTGTCGCTATCAATGCCCTTACTCGCTTTGAGATCGATGAGCTTGGTCTTGATGATTTTGATCGCAGAATGTTAAATACTATTATTACAACATACAACGGCGGACCTGTCGGACTTGAGACGCTTGCTGCTGCTATGAATGAAGAAGCAGTAACTATCGAGGATGTTTATGAACCGTATCTTATGCAGATTGGTTTTTTGTCGAGGACATCAAGAGGAAGATGCGTTACTCCTGCTGCATATGAGCATTTAGGTATTAAAAACAATGGCGCTGATGCACAACTTTCTTTTTAAATAAGGGGGATAAACATGGGTAGACTTTTCGGTACTGACGGTGCACGTGGTATTGCAAATACCGAGCTGACCGCAGAAATAGCAATGAATATAGGAAGAGCAGCGGCTCTTGTTCTTTCAAAACATACATTCTCGCATCCAAGAGTTCTTATCGGAATGGACACACGCATTTCCGGCGATATGTTGAAGGCTGCTGTATGTGCAGGACTTTGTTCTGTCGGTGCAGATGCCGTTGTAGTAGGTGTTTTACCTACGCCTGCCACAGCATATCTCATATCAAAATGTGGATGTGATGCAGGTGTAATGATAAGTGCATCACACAATCCATGTGAGTATAACGGTATTAAACTTTTTGATAAGGACGGTTACAAGCTGCCTGATGCACTTGAAGAAGAAATAGAACGGCTAGTACTTGATACACCTGAACTGCTTCCTTCGCCTACACACGGTGAACTAGGCAGAATTATTGAGGATAATAACGCTGTAAAGCTTTATATTGAACATATTAAGTCAACTATTGATGTTGATTTGAGCGGTATGAAGATCGCTTTTGACTGTGCCAATGGATCATCAAGCGTTACTGCGTACGATATTTTCTCGTCTCTCGGCGCTGATTGCCTTATGTTATCACATGAGCCGGACGGTATAAATATAAATAATAATTGCGGATCAACTCATATGGATAACCTCATCACATATGTTAAAGAAAATGGCTGTGATGCAGGATTTGCTTTTGATGGCGATGCTGATCGTTGCCTTGCGGTTGATGAAAACGGCGAGCTTATTGACGGAGATCGCCTTATAGCCATTGCTGCGTCGGATATGAAGTCACAAGGCAGACTAAATAACAATACTGCTGTTATGACGGTAATGTCTAATATAGGCTTCTTTAAATTCGCAGAAAAAAACGGTATTCATGTAACTGCCACAAAGGTTGGTGACAGATATGTTCTTGAGGAAATGAAGCGCTCCGGCTGTAATATCGGCGGAGAAAATTCGGGCCATATTATATTTCTCGACTATGCATCGACCGGTGACGGTCAGCTCTCAGCGTTACAGATACTAGGCATAATGAAACGAAGCGGAAGAACACTTTCACAACTTGCATCTTGTATGGAGGTATATCCTCAGATACTTGTTAATATCAAAACAACAAATGAAGTAAGAAACACATATGCAGAAAGCAAGGATGTTGCGGATGCCATCGCAGATGTTGAGAAGAAACTGGGTACAAACGGCAGAGTTTTGGTTCGTGCATCCGGCACAGAGCCTCTTGTGCGTGTAATGCTTGAGGGTAAGGATATTGGTGAGATTACCGAGCTCGCAGAATATATTGCTGATAAAATAAGGAATTTATAATTTATGAGATGTACCGATAAATGGAAGGATTATGAGTTGCTAGATGCATCTTGCGGTGAGCGTC
>JAFPAK010000249.1 GCA_017390825.1 Clostridia bacterium | reverse complement strand
TTTCTTCGGCTACACAAGCGACGAATGGCTGGACTTGATGAATAAAAATCAATCTATTCAAGATTTTATTTCGCAAAGCGGCATTGATTACGAGGATGTGCAACAGCTTTTTGCTACGGGCGAAGCAGAGTTCACATATTTTGATATGGCCAAAAATACAGAGCGCCGTATCAAAGCTATCTGTTCACAAAAAAATTCTGACAACGGCTCTCCGTGCTATGTAATGTTATACAACATGGATGCAAAATCAGCAGAAACCACAAGCGAACGACCTGATGTCTATATCCGCACATTCGGTTATTTTGATGTTTTTGTGGACGATAAGCCTATCGCATTCCGAAACGAAAAATCGAAAGAGCTTTTCGCTTTGCTTATCGACCGCAGAGGCGGATTTGTTTCCTCTGAAGAGGCGATCGGATTTTTGTGGGAGGATGAAACAGCAAATTCAGTAACGCTTGCAAGATACCGCAAAGTAGCATTAAGACTTAAAAATATTCTTGAAGAATACGGCATTTCAGATATTATCGAATCGGTAAACGGAAAACGCCGCATAGTTGCCGATAAGGTAAAATGCGATCTGTATGATTATCTTTCGGGCAAGGAAGAACACGCACAGCTTTTCAAGGGAAGCTATCTGACCAATTACAGTTGGGGTGAGATAACTTTATCAGAGCTTTGCGGAGATAATTTGTTTTAAAATCGGGGTTATAATATGAATTCTTACATACACAAGGTCAAATATTACGAAACTGACAAAATGGGG
The DNA here is from genome assembly GCA_017390825.1 of Clostridia bacterium. The sequence continues at coordinate 1,032 of JAFPAK010000249.1, read as the reverse complement.
ATAACACATCATTCAAACTATGTTCGGTGGATGGAAGAAGCCCGTATGGACTATCTTTATCAGCTGGGATATGGCATGAAAAAGCTTGAAGACGAAGGTATCACCTCACCTGTTGTATCAGTGGAATGTGAGTACAAACGCACCACTACTTTTGACGATGCGATAAAAATTGATGTATCAATTGAAAAATACACGGGCGTAAAGCTTTCACTTGTATATGTGATGACAGATACTGCTACAAATGAGATCGTTTTGACTGCACGATCATCACACTGCTTTATCGATACTGATAAAAGACCGATAGCTGTAAAAAAGCATTTCCCTGAGTTTGATGAAATTTTAAAAGCACAAATATAAAAATGGCTGACTTGCCCAAGTGTCCTTAAGAACACTTGGCTAAAGTCAGCCGTTTTTTATTGATCAATATTTGACTAAAGCATCGATTATTTGCGGGAAGGCTTCAGTTGCACTACTGCGGTTAAACAGTCTGAAATCCTTACCATTGTCCCACCAAAAGCACACCATATTATAATTATCGGCATACTTTTTCATAGCATTTACATATTCAACTCGTTCAGCGGTATTATCCTTATCTATTGCACCGAATTCGCCTATTATCACCGGCACACCCAAAGGCTCAAATTTATCATTTACTATCTTTAATGTGGACTCAAGCAGCGTTCCGTAAGCCATTTCATTCCACTCACTTACCGAAGCTCCTCCGCCTACACCTGAAAAATCTCCGGGTGTATATGTATGGACCTCAACGATTAGTCTGTCTTTAACCGTATCCCTGGGCACCTTAAAACCTTCAACAATATCATATCCGGTTCCCGCACCGTATGTGCTGACAATAAGATGGCGCTTTGCATTGTTGCCGCCGGTTGCACGAACTGTTGTTACAAACTGCTGTGCAAGAATATTTGTATTCTGAATATCCGTTGAGCTTGCAGTTGACCAATCGCTCTCGGACTTTAATATCTCATTAAATCCTTCAAACAAAAGATAATCATCATAATTCTTAAAACGGTT
>JAFPAK010000248.1 GCA_017390825.1 Clostridia bacterium | reverse complement strand
TGTATCGAGCAACCTTGCCGTTGTACAGGTATACTGTCCCCCGGGCAATTTCATTCTTGATGGTGTTGTATGCTCTACCCAGATGTTTCGCAATTCGGTAAGGTGACCAGCCGTCCTTTAACCGCACTTCAATTTCGTGGCATTCTTCTGCTAAAAGGTGTTGCCCTTTGCGATGTTCAGTAGTGTAATTCTGAATGTACATAGTGTTCGATCCTTTTGGAGTTTTTTGTGTGGTAACTTAATTCTACCACTGGATCGTCACTATGGATATTTTATTGTTACTATTGCAACTTCATTTTACAACGCGCCGTGAGCAAAAAAATAAATAAAAAGCAAAAATTTTATATTTAAATCGCATTTTAAATTTTGTATATTATAAATGTATTGGGGCAATACCGCACAGAAAAAATATGAGCAAAATCGCGGAAAGCATGGTATAATTGAATCATGGATAAACAGATGACATTGTCCGCACGGTAAAGGTAACCGCCGCCAATGAGCACGATGTTTCCATGACTTCGGAATTACTGACCGGTGAAGAAACCAGTGTCTACGGTGACAGCGGCTATCTCGGAGCAGAAAAGCGCGAGGATGCCATGAAAAAGAACAAGAACGGAAAACGCATCCGTTATAAGATCAACCGCCGTCCCTCTCAAATTGCGAAGAAATCCAATCGCTCCCAAGGGCAGCTCAAGCGCAGAGAACATGAAAAGTCATCCGTCCGGGCAAAAGTAGAGCATGTTTTTGCTGTAGTCAAAGGTCAATTTCGATACCGAAAGACACGATACCGAGGTCTGCAAAAGCAGACGGCAAAACTGAATATGATGTTTGCGCTGGCAAACCTGATTTTGGCTGACGGACCCTGTCTGGCGGTTTGATTCGGGTTGCTCTGCAAACGAAATGCTGGGTTTCCCACAGGCATTTTTCACAATTCTGCTGTGTTATGAAATGTTTGCCGCTTTACTTGCCTATTGTGCGGTATTGCCTTAGATTATTTTTCAGGGTGCAGACTATAAAAATGGTAAAAAATACGAATACTTTACTGAAAAGAGGTGGTATTATCGTCGAAATATGTGGTTTATTCTACCAAAAAATTATTAAGAAAGGAATTATGAATATGTTAAAAACAAAACAATTAAAAAGAATAATTGCGCTTGCAATTTCCTTGGCACTTCTGCTCACAAGCTTAATTTGTGTAAACGCAGAGTCTACCCCAACTTTTATGGAATGGCAAGAGAAAACAGTTACGCCCGGTTCTGATATATCACAGCATGAAACTACCTTTTTGTATGCTTTTAGAAGTGAGAAAAATCTAAATGGTAGTAAAGTGATTTCATCTTTTAAAGCGAATGGGGATAGTGCTGATTTAACCTTGACTCTTAAAGAGAGCTATGCATCTGCACTTACAGCTATTACTAAAATCAACGGTGTTGATTTGACAAAAAGCGATATAAAGGTAAAAGAATGGTCATATACTATGACTGCTTCGAACCATATAGGCTTTTTGTATGATTGGAAACAAATTGGTGCCACTATCGATTCTGAGGGCACTGTAACGCACAAAGCAAGCGATTATATAGAAGCTTGGTGTACTGGAGTTCTTGAAGCAGGCGACGGATACTACGGTACAGCTTCTGGTTCATCGATCGATGGAGATGCAAGAGAAAACCAATTTTCTTATGATGGTAGTAAATATACTGTAGGTATAGATAACTGGAAACCTATAGGACGATCTGCTGACAAAACTATATATTATTGGAAAGGTGCTCCAAGCTATAAAGTGTCATATACTTACGATGAAGAGCTCTCTAATTACCAATATACGGTAACTGCAAAAGATGTATACAAAAAGGTTACTAATGCAGATAGTACTGTATCTTATGAATTACTTGGTGATGCTGTTATTGCTTCGAAATCGATTGACGAAGGAACAGCAATGGAATTGAAATATCCGATTATATCTGCAGGTTGTTTAAATGGTAATGCAAAAATAACTTATAGTGATATCAGTATCACCTATGAAGAAGAGGTTGATTTTACTGAGAATTGCGAGGCCTTTGGTGAAAAGTATAAAGATATTATAAGCGGAGATTCGAAAGATTTTACTTTAGCACAAATGGAAGAATTCTTTGCAGAATATGATTTGATGCCTGAGTCATATAAAGAATATCTTTCAGAGAAAAAAGGCTTCAATGGAACTGCATTAAGAACGGCAATGCTAAATTTAAAAAAAGCCGCAGAGTTCATAGTTTCCTACGGTGAATACATGAAAGAAAATTTAGAAATCACCGATGAAAATGTTGATGCCGTGAAAGCAGCATATCCTGCTTGGCAGGCGTTGGATTCTGCCGTGCAGGGAGCTGTTGAAGCCACTGACGGCTATGAAAATGCAGGCCTTAATTTAGAAGCAAATTATCAAGCGGCGTATGAGTTTGCCCCAACTTTTATGGGATGGCAAGAGAAAACAGTTACGCCCGGTTCTGATACATTACAGCATGAAACTACCTTTTTGTATGCTTTTAAAGATAAGTACAATCTAAATGGTAATAAAGTGATTTCATCTTTTAATGCGAATGGGGATAGTGCTGATTTAACCTTGACTCTTAAAGAGAACTATGCATCTGTACTTACAGCTATTACTAAAATCAACGGTGTTGATTTGACAAAAAGCGATATAAAGGTAAAAGAATGGTCATATACTATGACTGCTTCGAACCAGATAGGCTTTTTGTATGATTGGACACAAATTGGTGCCACTATCAATTCTGAGGGCACTGTAACGCACAAAGCAAACGATTATATAAGAGCTTGGTGTACTAAAGTTCTTGGAGCAGGCGACGGATACTACGGTACAGCTTCTGATCAATCGATCGATGGATATGCAAGAGAAAACCAATTTTCTTATGATGGTAGTAATTATACTGTAACTATAAAGAACTATCTACCTATAGGACGATCTGCTGACAAAACTATATATTATTGGAAAGGTGCTCCAAGCTATAAAGTGTCATATACTTAC